>NZ_AKJR01000152.1:0-12263 GCF_000282235.1 Pseudomonas sp. GM24
TACACCCTCGGCGCCAACGTCGAAAACCTGATCCTCACCGGCAATGGCAACCTCAACGGCACCGGCAACGCGGTCAGCAACCGTATGACCGGTAACGCCGGTGACAACATTCTCGACGGCGGCGCCGGCATCGACACGCTGATTGGCGGCTTGGGCAACGACACTTATGTCGTCGACAACGCTGGCGACATCATCACCGAGACCAGCACCCTGGCGAACGAAATCGACACCGTCCGCGCGTCGGTTGACTGGACACTGGGCGCCAACCTGGAAAATCTGGTGCTGACCGGCAACGCCATCAACGGCACCGGCAACAGCCTGAACAACGTGCTCACCGGCAACGCCATGAACAACACCCTCAGCGGCGGCGCCGGTGACGACACCCTCGACGGCGGCCTCGGCGCCGACACCATGATCGGCGGCGACGGCGTCGACACCTACTACGTCGACAACGTCGGTGATGTGGTCATCGAAACCGATGCCTCGCTGACCGCACTCGACCGCGTGTTCGCGTCCATCGACTACACCCTCGGCGCCAACGTCGAAAACCTGATCCTGATCGGCACGGCCAACCTCAACGGCACCGGCAACGCGGTCAACAACCGCATCACCGGCAACATCGGCAACAACATTCTCGACGGCGGCATGGGAGCCGACACCATGATCGGTGGCGCCGGCAACGACACCTACGTTGTGGATAACATCAACGATGTCGTGATCGAGCAGATCGGCGAAGGGCATGATCTGGTCAGAACCAGTATCAGCTACACCCTCGGCGCCAATGTCGAAGACTTGACGATGCTTGGCGACACGTGGGGTGCACTCACCGGCAATGCGCTGGACAACACCATCACAGGCAACTCCGCCACCAACTACATCGATGGCGGGCTAGGCGCAGACACCATGATTGGTGGAGCCGGGCATGACGTCTACAACGTGGATAACATCAACGACGTTATCGTTGAACTCGCGGATGAGGGGATTGATACCGTCAACACCAGCATCGACTACACACTGGCGGACAACGTCGAAGATGGTCAGATGATTGGCAGTGCCAACCTGAATCTGACAGGTAATGCCCTGGAAAACGTCTTGCACGGCAACGATGGCAACAACATCCTGTCGGGCGGTCTCGGCGCTGATCGCATGATTGGCGAGGGCGGCGACGATATCTTTATTGTGGATAACGTCAATGACCTCATCTTCGAGTTCCAGAATGGCGGTCACGACCTGATCCGCACTTCGGTCGACTACAACCTTTCGGATTACGTCGAGGACGGCACCCTGCTCGGCAGCGCAGACCTGACAATGTGGGGCAACAACCTCGATAACATTCTGACGGGGAACGCAGGCAACAACGTACTCGGCGGCAATGGCGGAACCGACAAACTGTTCGGTGGGGAAGGAAACGACACACTGTACGGTGGGTGGGGACATAGCACGTTGACGGGCGGTACCGGGGCTGACACCTTTGCCATCACTAACATGATCAATCTCGGAAAGGAATTCGGAACAAGCTCCTCGCAGAACGTCATTGCCGATTTCAACGCTCTGGAAGGGGACAAAATCGATTTCTCCAAATTCGACATTGACCCGATGACCCTCGGCTACCAACACTTGACGTTCATTGGCTCCAATGAATTCACCGGGCTGGGGCAACTGCGTTTTGCAGATAACGTCCTGTCGGGCAACCTGAGCGCAGACGCTGGGGGGCACTTCGAAGTGCAAGTGGTGGGCGTCAACTCGCTCAGTGCGAACGACGTCATCGTCTGATCCCTTAGCTGCCTGAAACATTCGAAGCTGAAAAATGAAAACACCCCGCCATCGCGGGGTGTTTTTTTTTGTCCACGTTTTTTATTTCCTAGGCCAACAGGCCCAACTCTTTGGCCCGCGCCACTGCCTGCGTCCGCCGCTCAACCCCCAGCTTGCTGTTGATATGACTGGCGTGGGTTTTCACGGTGTGCAGCGAAATGAACAATTGCTCGCTGATTTCCTGGTTCGAACAACCCTGGGCAATCAACCGCAGTACGGCCAGTTCGCGACTGCTGAGCTGTTCGGTGACCGTGGACTCCGGCATCTGCCGGGGCGGCGCTGGCGGTAGATGCTTGAGCAGTTGCTGGCCTGCCAGTCCGGGGAACGCCAGCAATTGCCCACGCAACCAGTCCGTGTGCTCCTTGGCCAATCCATCGAATGGCTGCAACACCCCGCCGGCCGCCAGCTCCAGCGCCTGGCTCAACGTCTTGCGTGCTTCCGGCTCGCGCCCGCCCGCCAGTAGCAACGCCACCTTTTGCGTCAACGCCATCACGCTGAGTAACTGGCGCCCGGTTTGCTGACCGTTTTCGTGCAGCACGTCCAGCCGCCCTTCGGCGAGCATCGGCTGGCCGCGCGTCATGTCGAGCAGCGCTTGTTGCAGCTCCACGTGCAATGGCAGTTGGGGGTGAAACTCCGGCGGCGCAGCGGCGCGCTCGCCGGTGTAGGTCTGGCCCAACCGCGCCAGCCACGCCTCGGCCAGATCGGTGCGGCCCTGCGCCAGCCACAACTCACATTTGACCAGCGTGATCATTGCCAGATAGTAGATCGGCGGCACGTCCCAGATGTGCATCAGGCGTTCGGCTTCGGCCAGTTCGGCAAAGGCCTTGGCGAACTCGCCGCTGCTGCCATCCAGACGCGCGATCACGCAATGGCCAATCAATACGCTGATGTCGCGACAGGCCCGTGCCTCGCCGATCCCGGCCAACAAGCGCACGCGTGCGGCCTGAGGCTGCAAGCGCATCGCCAACAGAAAACCCTCGTACAAGGTCAGCCGCGCGCGCACCGCATACAAACGTTGTGGCGACAGGCCGCGCAACCGTTCCAGCCCCTGATGGACTTCATCGAGTGCTCGCAGAATTTCGCCACGCGATTGCAACACCCGTGCACGGTCGTAATGGGCCAAAGCTTCGAACAACGGATTGCCGACCCGCTGCGCCAGCTCCAGGGATTCGCGGTTAAGACCGCGTGCGCGCCACAGATCGCCATCGGCAATGGCCAGATTGGACAAGGTCGATAGACACATCAGCCGTTGGCCATAACGTTTGGCCGGCAGGCTTTCCAGGGCCTCGGTGCAATATCTGATCGTCAACTCCCGATGCCCACGCCCCCGAGCGATGATCCCGCTCAACGCCAGCCATTGCGCCAGCATCGATTTTTGCGCGGTGGCGGAAGGTGCCGGCAGGAAGCGGCTCAAGTGGCTGGACAACTCTTCGGCGGCATCGAGCTGGCAGGCCAGCCCCAGCGCCCAACTGTAGAGAACGATCAGCCGCGGCGTGCTGATCAGCAGGCTGTCGGGCAAATCCATTTTCCAGCGCAGCAGCATGCCGACGTTTTGCTCGGCCAGCAGTTGCTCCTCCGAGAGGTTCTGCACCAGGTTCGCGGCGACATCGAGGTGACCGGCGCGCAACGCCTGTTCAACCGCTTCATCCAGCAGCCCCTGCGCGTTGAACCAGCGACAGGCGCGCAGGTGCAGCGTGGCCGTCGGCACCATCGCCTGAGCAATCGGCCGGCTGCGCAATAAATCAGAGAATAAATGGTGATAACGATACCAGTGCCCATGCTCATCCAGCGGCACCAGAAAGACCTGATGCGCCAACAGGAAACGCAGAATCTCGGCGCTGTCGTGGGCCTCACGAACGGCATCGCACAACTCACTGCAAAAACGCTCTTGCGGTGCGGTTTCATAGAGGAACGCCTGCACTTCGGCTGGCAGGCAATCGATGACCTCTTCCAGCAGGTAGTCGCGGATCAGCCCTTCCCCGCCGTTCAGCGCTTGTGGCAGCGCCGCATCGCTGCCGGCTTCGGACACCGCGAGCAGCCAGAAACGCAAACCGGCGACCCAGCCTTCGCTGCGCTGAATCAGGTTTTCCAGCGCTTCGCCGCGCAGCGAACTGCTATGACGATCAAGCAAGGCCAGCGCTTCGTCATGGGTCAGGCGCAGATCCTGCTCATGCAACTCCAGCAACTGCCGCGACAGACGCAAGCGCGCCAGATGCCAGTCCGGGCGCTGGCGACTGGTGACCATCACCAGCAAGCCATCAGGCAGATGATTAAGGAAAAACTGCAGGCAACGATCAAGCACCGGACCTTGCGCGAGATGGTAATCGTCGAGCACCAGCAGCAACGGCTTGGCGGGATCGAGGTGCAGGGTCAACTCATCGAGCAAGCCGTCGAGCCATTCTTCGAAGGCAAATGGCTGATGGCGTTGACGCATTTTCAGCAGGCCGAGTGCGCGACTGCCCAGTTGCGGAAAGTAGTCCTGCAAGCCTTCAAGCAAACGTTCAAGAAAGCGACCGGGGTCATTGTCGCGAGGACTCAGGCCCAGCCAGAGGCTTTGCCAGTGCGCCGGCAGACTCTGACAGAACTCCACCGCCAGCGAACTCTTGCCGAACCCGGCGGGGGCGCTGACCAGCAACAGCCGCCCACCGAGCCCGGCCTGCAGGCGCTCGCAAAGGCGTGGTCGCAACACGTAGCCGTCGGGTAATGGCGGGCGAAAAAAACGCCCGTCCAGTGCCGCGACGGCAACGCTTGCGGGACCCGGAAGTGGGGACAGATCAGTCATGGCCGGCTCTTGTTCGAATTGCTGTTGGCGGCGTTGCAGATGTCCGCAGACTAGCCTTAAACGAACCGGTTATGAAGGTTGCTGCTACAAATGGCTACAAAAAGGCTACAGGCAAAAAAACGCCCCGAACCAGTCGGGGCGTTTTCACGAGGATGCGGCCTCGGGTTACAGCGGGTTAGCGGACACCATCCTGACGCAGTGCAGCCGGGGTGAAATCACTGGTGGTGGCAGTGAAGCCGAAGTCATACGCACTCTTCTCTTCGTTCTTCATGCCCAGTGCCAGATAACGGCCGGACTGCAGGTCGTAGAGGGTTTCCAGCGCGTACCACGGCACTTGCTTGTCGTAGTAGTTCTCGGCATGCGCCTCGGCCACACGCCACAGTTGGCCACGACCGTCGTAATGGTCGATCACGGCTGCCTGCCAGGTGTCCTCGTCGATGTAGAAGTCGCGCTTGGCGTAGATGTGACGCTGGCCTTCCTTCAGGGTGGCAACCACGTGCCAGACGCGACGCAGCTCGTAACGCGCCAGGTCCTGGTTGATGTGGCCGGCCTTGATGATGTCGGCGTACTTCAGCTTCGGATCGTCGAGCTTGTAGCTGTCGGAGGCGATGTACATTTCTTTCTTGCCTTCGAGTTTCCAGTCGTAGCGATCCGGTGCACCGTTGAACATGTCGAGGTTGTCGGAGGTACGCAGGCCATCCGCCGCAGTACCCGGGCCGTCGTAGGACACTTGTGGCGCCCGACGCACACGACGCTGGCCGGCGTTGTAGACCCACGCCGAACGTGGCTCTTTTACCTGGTCAAGGGTTTCGTGCACCAGCAGCACACCGCCGGCCAGACGCGCCGGCGCGGTCACTTTCTGCTTGAAGTAGAACAGGATGTTGCCCGGGTTCGCCGGATCGTAGTCCTTCATCTTGTCGCGGAACACGAACTGATCCTGGAAGTACACCAGGCTGTACGAGCCGTTAGGTTGCGGCGTGGCCTGGGTCACCAGACGGGTCACGCTGCCACCGCGGTAGCGGGTGATGTGGTTCCAGATCACTTCCACACCGGTTTTCGGAATCGGGAAAGGCACCGCGGTATCGAAGTTTTCCAGACCGTTGCCGCCGGACACCAGGTTGGTGGTGGTAGCGTTTTTCTTGATGGCGGCGAATACGTCATCCGGCACGGTCGCACCGCGATGGGACGGATAGACCGGCATCTTGAAGGTTTCAGGGTAGCGCTTGAACATCGCGTACTGACCTGGCGCCAGTTTGTCCTTGTACTTGTCGACGTCTTTCGCGGTGATGGTGAACAGCGGTTGCTCACTGGCGTATGGGTTGGACAGGAACCCCTTGCTATCGACCGAGCCGGCGTTCTTCGGCAGCGGCTTCCACGCCGGGATCGAACCGTCGGCGTTACCGGCCATTTCGGCGCCCATCGGCGTCAGGCTCTTGCCCAGTTTGTCGGCTTCGGCAGCAGGCACGGCGGCCATGACGCCGGTCGCCAGCAGCGACAGGCCCAGAACACCGGCGTGGAACAGACTCTTTGTTATTTTCATAAATTCGTTCGTCCTGAATGCAGTGCTTAGAAGTTCACGCCGAAGCTGAGCGCAACGAAGTCGCGGTCATCCACAGTGGTGTACTTGCCGTCAAAGAAATTGGTGTAAGCCAGGCTCGCGGTGTAGGTGTTCTGGTATTCGGCATCAACGCCCAGGCTGACCGCTTTGCGACCTTCCTCGAAGTTGCCGCCGGGGCCTGGCGAGTAGCCGCTGACGTCGTGGGACCAGGCCACGTTCGGCTTGAGGTTCACACCGGCGAAGACGTCGTTGTATTCCCAGATGGCGCGACCGCGGTAACCCCACGACATCGATGTGGTGAAACCGTCGTTGTCGCAATTGCGGCTGCGGTTGTTCTGCGGCGAACCCGGCCCTGCACCGTTGATGGTGCTGGCGTTGAGAATGTTGGCGCAGGTGTTGGCTGTGCCAGTGGCCGGCAACTCGCCCGGGCCATACACCGGATCGCGGCCATAACGCTTCTCGGAACGGCTTTCCAGGCCGCCGACGTAGGTCGCGCCGACTTCACCGACGAGGGTCAGACGGCTGGCGCCCATGACCTGGTCGAAGAAGTGCGTGAACGTTGTCTGGATCTGGGTAATTTCCTTGCGTTCGTAACCGTGCAGGTCCTGACCCGGCACGCCATTGAGAATCGAAGCGTTGGTCAGTGCACCACCGATCGGACGCACACCGGCGAACAGGATGTCGGTGGAGTTCAGTTGCACCGGCGCGTTCGGACGGTAGCTGATCTCACCGCTCCACGCCGTACCGGTAGGCAGGGTGGTGGAGAAGCTCAGACCGTAAAGGCGAATGTCTTCAGGGTATTCAATGAAGTAGTTCGAGTTGCCCGCTACCAGCAGTGGCGCGAGCGCGGCAAATGGCCCCGGTAGCGAGGCCGCAGTGTTGTAGACAGACTGCGGTGCACCAGTCGCACTGAAGATCGGCGCACGGCTGTGGTAATTCATGAAGTAGGCGCCGAACTCGGTATCGAGTGGCTCGAACATGTATTTGAGGGACGCCCCCCACTGACCGCTGTCGCGGGCATCGCGATCCGGGCCGCGACGCACCAGCACGCCTTCTTCGTTGACATCGACGCCTGCGCCCGCCAGAGGCCCCAGGGCAATCGCCGGAATCTGCGAACGCTTGTTCAGCACGCGCAGATTGCTGTCGCAGCCATCCGCAACGATGTCCGGCTGAGAGAAGAACGTGCCGCAGTTGTCGACGACGGTCTGGTCCCATTCCAGCTGGTAGAACGCTTCAGCCGAAAGGTTTTCGGTCAGGCTCTGCGACACATAGAACATGTTGACCGGAATCAGGCCTTCCTTGATTTCGGCACCCGGACGACGGAACGCGGAGACGTCGATCGGGTTGATCGAGTTGATGCCGCCGCCGATGAAGGTACTTTCACCCCAGCTCACCACCTGCTTGCCCAGACGCACGGAACCCGGCTGATCGGCAATCGCGTAGTTGTGGTAGACGAAGGCGTCGAGGATCTGCCCGCCGGACGATTTCGCGCCCTCTTTGCGACCCGAATCGCTGATGTCCTTGAACTGGCGGCTTTCATCCTTGAGTTCGAAGTCGTACCAGTATTTGCCACGGACGAACACGCCGGTGTCGCCGTATTTCAGTTCAAGGTCATGGATGCCCTTGAAGATCTTCGAAAAGGTTTCACCGCTCTTGAAGTTGGCGTGACCGTCATCGGATGTCTGCGACAGGCCGTGGCCACCGTTGTTGACGCCGATGAGGTTCTTGTTCGGGCTCTGAGTAGACCAACTGGCACCGATCGACAGGGACGAGTCGAACTGGCCCTCGATTTCACCGACGTTGAAACTGACGCCGAATGCGGGCCCGGCGAGCGAAGAGGCAAGACTGACCGCCAGAGGCAGTTTCGCCCGGCGCCAGAACTGGTTTACTGAGGTCATCGACGCTACTCCATGTGCATTATTGTTATGGCAGTGAGTACTTTTAAAAACGCCTGAAGGACCAGGTGCCAGAGACAACCCGAAATCACTCCAAAGATGCATCGCCCCGATTTGTGCGTGTGCTCCGTTCTTAAAAATCCTTGAGCGGACTATAGCCAGCAGGTGGTACTGCTTGATCCCTCTAAAGTGTGATTTGCAGCTGCCGGCCACTCTGGAACAGTCCTTTCGCCAGTCCGACGCATGTCGGCACGGCAAGGATGGCTGATTTTTTCGATTTCACAAGCCAAGCGCTTGCTTGGTGGGTCTGGCGCGCCGGTTTCGGCGCGCCAGCAGACACTCAAAGTGTCGAGAGGAAGGTGCTGTTGTTGGCCTGCCATTCGGTGATGTCGAGGCGGATGCGCTTCTTGTCGAGCTTGCCGACGCTGGTCTTGGGAATTTCGGTAACAAGGGCGATCTGACTCGGGATTGCCCACTTGCTCAGGTGGCCCAACTCCACGAACGGCTTGAGGTGTTCCTTGAGCTCGCGTGCCCCGATCACATGCCCTTCGCGGATCACCAGCAAGGCAAACGGACGCTCGCCCCACTGCGGATCGGCGATCCCCACCACTGCTACTTCGCGTACCGCGACGTGACGACTGATCAGGTCTTCGAGGTCCAGCGAGGAGATCCACTCGCCGCCAGTCTTGATCACGTCCTTGATGCGGTCGCGGATGTCGATCACGCCCATGCTGTCGAGCGTGGCGACATCGCCGGTGTGCAACCAGCCTCCGGCCCAGAGTTCGGCGCCCTTCTGCGGTTCGTTGAAATAACCTTCGGTAAGCCAGGGCGCGCGCAGCACCAGTTCGCCCTGGGTCTCACCGTCGGCCGGGAGGAAATTGCCGTCGCCGTCGACGATTGCCGCTTCCACCAGCGGCCCCGGCACACCGGCCTTGATTCGGTAAGTGGTGCGCTCGTCTTCGGTGCCGGCCATCAGCTCGTCATTGAGGTGCGCGCAGGACACCAGCGGCCCGGTTTCCGACATGCCGTAGGCGGCGGTGAGCTGAATGCCGCGGGCCTTCGCGGTTTCATACAGCGTGCGATTGAGCGCGCTGCCGCCAATGACGATTTTCCAGCCGCCGAAATCGGTGCCTTGTGCGCCTTTGGCGTTAAGCAGCATTTGCAGAATGGTCGGCACGCAGTGGGAGAAGGTGACCTTCTCTTTGCGCCACAACTCCACCAGAAACTCCGGATCGTAGCGGCCCGGATAAACCTGCTTGAGTCCGAGCATGGTTGCCACGTATGGCAGACCCCAGGCGTGAACGTGGAACATTGGCGTGATCGGCATGTACACATCGTTGGTGCCAAGCAGGCGCACGCTGTCGATGGAACCCATGATCGTCGACACACCCATGGTGTGCAGCACCAGTTGCCGATGGGTGAAATACACGCCTTTCGGGTTGCCGGTGGTGCCGGTGGTGTAGAACGTGGTCGCGACCGAGTTTTCGTCGAAGTCCTGGAAGTCGTACTGCGGACTTGCAGCGGCCAGCAGTTGCTCGTACTCGCCGACCAGATTCGGCAAATCGGCGGTTTTCTCCGGCAGATCGGTCAGCAGCAGGGTTTTCTCGACCGTGGTCAGGTGCGGCGCGATCGCTTGATACAACCCGACGAACTCGCTGTTGACCAGCACAAAGCGGTCCTCGGCGTGGTTCATGGTGTAGAGGATCTGCTCAGGCGACAGACGCACGTTGATGGTGTGGATCACCGCGCCAATCATCGGAATCGCAAACATGCATTCCAGGTAACGGTGGCTGTCCCAGTCCATCACCGCCACGGTGTCACCGGCCTTGACACCGGCCGCCGTCAGCACGTTGGCCAACCGCGCCACGCGCTCGATCAGGGTCGGGTAGCTATAGCGAATCTGGTCGCGGTAAATGATCTCGCGGGTTTTCTCGTAACGGGCGCCGGACATCAGCAGCCGTTTGATCAGCAATGGATACTGGTAGGCCCCATCGGCCGGGGGAATGACGCGAGTCTGCAACATAAGAATCCCTTTTCTGACTGCACGGTGTTGGCGTAGAGATTGGTACTCTAGAACCCTTATACGCCAGCCAAATCAGCCAAAGGAATGATTTGCAAAGCCGTACAAATGCTAGCTTTGCGCCAGCATTTGCCGGTTTTCGTCTTCGGTCAGGCCGTTTGTCCTACTGCCTCTTCAGAAGGCGTGCGTGGGAATACGACTGCAGCAAGGAAGGTCAACGCGCCGAAACCCGCGAGAATCAAGTACAGGCCTACAAAACCATGGCGCGGTTCGACATAGGAAATCAGCGGAATCGCCGTCGCACTGGCACCAAACGATAAACAGTAACGCAGGGCGAACACCCGTGATTGCCATTGCGGGGCGACGAAGTTGGCAACCATCGCATCGTTGACTGTTACCTGCCCGAACACCACGAACATGAACGCTGCACCGAGGGCAATTACTGCCCAGCCGTCGGCATAGGCCAGCGCAAACAGCAACGGTGCCTGGCACAGCGTCAGGACAATGAACGGCCATTTCAGGCTGAGCCGATGCAATACCCGACCAATGCTCAACTGCGCGACCGCGCCGAAGGCATAGGCCAGACTGACCACCACGCCGAGGGTTTGCGGCGAAGCGAACAGCTCATGCAAACGCTCCTGAAACAGCTTTGGATAGGTCATGGTGGTGGCGTTGAACACCACACCGCCGGTGGCCGTGGCCAACGCCAGCACGCCGAACACCATCATCATCGAAATACGCTGACCGGCGGCACCTTTGAGTGGTGTGTGCGCACGCTTCGGAATCGGTTCCTCACGCACCTGCAAAGCGAAACCAACCCCCAGCACAATCGCCACTGCGCCCGGGATCAGAAACGCCGATCGCCAACCGAATTGCGCCACCAACAACCCCGTGATCAACGCAGAAAACGCCACGCCCAGATTGCCCCACATGCCATTGATGCCGATTTCGCGGCCACGGTTCTGCGCGTAAGCAACCAGCATTGCCGTGCCGACCGGGTGATAAATTGCCGCAAAAATACCGATCAGGGTCAGGCCGATCACCAGCATGCTCGGGCTGTTGCTCAGCCCGGTGAAGATCGCCGAAGCGCCAATGCCGAAGAAAAACACCAGCATCATCTGTCGCCGACTCCAGTGATCACCCAGCCAACCAGCGGGTAGTGAACAAGCGCCGAAGGCAATGAAACCGCCCAGTGACAAGCCGATCAGTGCGGCGTAATCGAGACCGAACGCTTGAGTCATGCCAAGCACGGCGGCGGGAAAAATCAGCATGAACATGTGATCGATCACATGCGCGGCGTTGATATAGCGAATGACATTGCGGGATTGATTCATGGCGGCACGCTTTACGTTGTTGTGTGGCGCTTATGCTAAGTTGGCCGTAAAGCGCATTCCTGCCAAGCAAGTCATCGAATCAGACATGTTGATCAGCCACTTCGAACACGGCCCGGTGAGTGCCTACCCCCGGGATTATCTGGATGGCGCGCACCAGCCGCTGCACCTGCATCGCGAGGCGCAGTTGTTGTACGCGGTCAGCGGGATCATGCGCGTGGTCACGCAATCGGGTGCGTGGGTGATTCCGCCGAGTCGCGCGGTGTGGATTCCACCCGAGGTGGCGCACGAGATTTTCATGAGTGGCGATGTGCAGATGCGCTCGCTGTTCATCGCCCCTGAGCTGTCGCCCGCCAGCCTGCAACAGTGCTGCGTATTGGCGGTGACGCCGCTGCTGCGCGAGCTGATCCTGCGTGCCGTGCAAGGGCCGCCGCATGCCGATAATCCGTTGATCCAGCAACTGATGCTCGAAGAACTCGCCAGCCTGGAGAACCTGCCGCTGCACATTCCGATGCCCACTGACCGGCGTCTGCAAAACATCTGTCTGGCACTGCTGCACACCCCGGATCACGCCAATACGCTGGAAGACTGGGCGCAGCAGGTCGGTGCCAGCTCACGCACGTTGGCGCGGCTGTTTCAGCAACAATTGCAGATGAGTTTCAACGCCTGGCGCCAGCAACTGCGCCTGATGGAAGCCCTGCCACGCCTGCTCGCCGGGGACAGCGTGCAGCGTGTGGCGCGGGATTTGGGTTACGGCAGCGCGCGGGCGTTCAGCGCGATGTTTCGCCGTTTGCTTGGGGAAAATCCTCGCGAATACCTGAATAACCTGAGCAAGCTCAGCGAACTGGTGTAGGAGCTGTCGAGT
>NZ_AKJR01000153.1:0-14190 GCF_000282235.1 Pseudomonas sp. GM24
CCCGGATCAATCCCTCCACTCAGCCTTCCGACGTCGCCCGTGGATCAAGATCAAGATCAAGAGCAGGCGAGCTGACACTCGGCCTATTGAGTGGTGAAGAGCGGGGGGCGTGGTCGGCTTTGGATTTGTGGTGGTGCTTCCGCTCATCGGAACGCCGCCCGCCCAGCCCTCTCCCGAGGGAGAGGGAGCCGATTTGTGGGCTTTTCAAAACCTGAGTTCAACGCGGTATCGCACGTCGGCGTACCTCTCCCAAACACCACGGTCAGTCCCCTCTCCCTCTGGGAGAGGGCTAGGGTGAGGGGCTTTTGATCTGGGCTATGCAGCAGGTTGCTGTAACATGCTGCGACTTCACTTATGCGAGCAGCGGAAATGGATTCTCACTCGATATTGACCTTCACTCTGGTCGCCGCAATTGCCATCGCCAGCCCCGGGCCGGCAACTTTGATGGCGATCAATAACAGTCTCGCGCATGGGCAGCGCAGCACGATCTGGTCTTCGCTGGGCAATGCCAGTGGTTTGTTCTGTCTGTCGGCTGCGGCGATGTTGGGGCTGGGGGCGTTGTTGGCCAGTTCGGAAATTCTGTTCAATGCGGTAAAAATCATCGGGGCCGGGTATCTGTTCTACCTCGGGGTCAAGCAGCTGTTCAAGAAGGGCCCGATGCTGCCGGAGGGTGTCGAGGGGGAGGCGAGCATGGTGCGGCCGACTCGCGGCAAGTTGTACAAGTCGGCGTTCCTGACGGCGGTGACCAATCCCAAGGCGACGATGTTTTTTACCGCATTGTTTCCGCAGTTCATTGATCAGGGCGCCGCGCTGTTGCCGCAGTTTCTGATCCTGACTTCGATCTTCATGGCGTTGTCGGTGTCGTCACTGAGCGTGTACGCCGCGTTGGCTTCCCGCGCCAAGGGCGTGCTGACCCGGCCGGCGTTGTCCCGTTGGGTCAGTCGTGTGGTCGGTTCAACGTTTATCGGTTTTGGCGCAGCGATTCTGACGATGCGTCGGCAGGCGGCTTAAACCCATTTGAACCGGGCCGGGAATCTCGCCACGAAGCAGGTTCCCAACTCGGCGCTTGAGGTCACGCTCAAGGTGCCGTTGTGCGCCGTCGCTATCTGCGACGCGATATAAAGTCCCAACCCCAAACCCTCGCAACGCTGCCCGGCTTCGGCGCGGGAAAACGGTTCGAACAGCAGTGGCATCAGCTGCGCTGAAATCGGCGTGCCCTGATTGGTCAGGGAAATCACGATCTCGTCGTTTTCTGCACAAGCATTGAGGACGATCGGTGTGCTGTTCGAGCCGTGGGTAACCGCATTGCCCAGCAGATTGGAAAGCAATTGGCTGATCCGTAGCACATCGCAATAGACGCCTGCCGGGACATCCAGTTCATGAATGAATTTCGCCTGCGGATGGGACGCCTGAACCTCGGCAAGGGTCAATTGCAGGGTGTGCTGCAAGTCGTCCACCAGCTTGCGCTGCACCGGAATCCCGCCGCCCAGGCGTCCTCGGGCAAAGTCAAGGATGTTTTCGATCAGCACGCCCATGCGCACCGAGCTATTGCGGATCGCCGCAATCAGGTTGAGCGAGCGCTTGTCTTCGGTTTTGCTTTGCAGCAGGTCGGCGCTCATGCGCACGGCGCTCAGTGGTGTGCGCAAGTCGTGGCCGAGTACGGCGATGAATTGCTCGCGCAGGCGCCCGAGTTCATTGGCGTTGTCCAGCTCGATTTGGGTCGCTTCCAGATGGCGTTGCGTGTCCAGGTTCATGGCGATCAATTGAGCGAACAAGGTCAGTGTTTTGGTAATGGCCGGTTCGTCGATATTGGCCGGGACCGAGTCGATAGCGCACAGAGTGCCGAAGAAGTCGCCATTGGCTTTGACGATGGGAATGGAGATGTAGCTTTCCAGGCCATAGGTTTTCGGCGTGTGGTGCAGCGAAAAGACCGGGTGCGCACTGGCGTGCCCGAAAATCACCGGTTGTTGATGCTGGCGGATCTCGTGGCAGATAGTCGATTCAAGTACCAGTTCGCCACCGGGTTTGAGCCCGAAATCAATAGAGTCATCGACGGCGCACGCCACCCAGTTGCTTTCGGTGACCCGCGCTACCGCAGCGAAACGCATGCCCGTGAGGTGCTTGACCATGCTCAGGATGACCGGAACAGCTTCAATGCTGCGGATCGCGTCGATGTCGGGGGTAAAGGCCGGATTGGTCATAGCGCGATGCTTCGTGAAGAGTTCGCTCAGAGACTAACGGTTATTACTGCTTATGACTAATGAAGAGGCCAGAAAGTACAAGGGCGCCGTGGATGTCCCCGGCGCCCTTGTTTATTGCTGCTGATCAGAACGTCAGTGACTCAGAACTTGTATTTGGCGGTCAGCATGTAGCTGCGCGGGTTGCCATAGTTGTCGTTGGAACCCCACGTGACATTGGAGCCGATGGCGGAGTAGTAGACGCGGTCAAAGATATTGTTCGCGTTAACCTGAAGATCCAGGTGTTTGTTGACCTCGTACCCGGCCATCAAATCAGTGACGGCGTAGCCACCCTGTTCGAGGCGGTAGCTGCCGTTATTGGCCAGGGCGACATCGTTGTACATGCGGCTCTGCCAGTAAACGTTGCCACCCACGCGCAGGTGTTGCAGCGGACCCTGGAAGCGGTACACGGTGGAGACCTTGAACAGATGCTCAGGCGTGTCGGTATCGAAACGCTGATTGTTGTTCGTCGGGTTCTCGTCTTTGATGTAGTGCGCGCGGGTATAGGTGTAACCAGCGCCGACCTGCCAGTTGTCGGTCAGCGCGCCTTGCAGTTCCATGTCCACGCCTTGGCTGCGGATCTTGCCCGATGACCCGTAGCAGGTCAGGACCGGGCAACCGAACTGATTGTCGGCCAGGGTGGCGCGGCCGGTCTGGTCCATCTGGAACACCGCCAGACTGGCGTTGAGGGCGCCGTTGAAGTACTCGCCCTTGATGCCCACCTCGTAGTTTTCGCCGACGATCGGCTCGAGCACCTTGCCGCCGAGGTCCTTCTGGGTTTGCGGGGTGAAGATGTCGGTATAGCTGGCGTACACCGAGTGATGGTCGTCGAGTTTGTAGATCAGACCGGCATAGCGAGTGACGTTACGAGTGACCTTGTAATCGCCATCGCCGGAGCGATCATCGTAGTCGTACCAGTCGAGACGGCCGCCGAGGATCAGCGTCAGCGGATCGGCCAGGCTCAGGCGGGTGGTCAGGTACACCGCGTCCTGGGTGGTGACGTTGCGGGTTTTGCCGTCACGCACGAAATCAGGCTTGGGCGCGCCAATCGGCCAGGCCGTGGTGTACGGATCGTATTCCTTGGTGGTCGCGTCATATACGCGGTTGCTGGCGCCGACCACCAGTTCGTGGCTGCGGCCGAACGCTTCGAACGGGCCGCTGGCAAACACGTCGAGCGAGTGTTGCTTGTCGGTGTGATGGGATTGATAAGCGGTGGTTTCCAGCGGGCCCGCGTAACGCGACAGGTAAGTCCCGGAGAACTCGCCGTCGAGGGTCGAGGACGAGCCGGCGACGTGCAGTTTCCAGTCATTGTCGAAGCGATGCTCGACTTCACCGAACACGGTGTCGATTTGCAGCTTGCGGTTTTCCCAGTCGGTACCCGGGTAGGTGGAGCGGGGCAGATCGAGGTGATGGCCGTTGGTGCCAATCGGCAGGCCGCCCCAGAAATAGTTGGTTTGCTCATTCTGCCGCGAGAAGCCGAGAGTCGCGGTGGTGCTGTCGCTCAGGTCGGCTTCACCGATGGCGTAGAACAAACCATGATCGTTTTCTTCCTTGTCGCGGAAGCTGTCGGCGCCCTGGTAGGAACTGACCACGCGGCCACGCAGGGTGCCGCTTTCGTTCAACGGGCTGGAGGCGTCGATCTCGCCTCGGTAGTCATCCCAACTGCCGGCGGCGCCAGTGAGGGTGACGCGTTGATCGGCGGTCGGACGTTTGCGCACCAGGTTGATCGCCGCCGAAGGGTTGCCGGCGCCGGTGACCAGGCCAGTCGCACCGCGGACGATTTCGACGCGATCGAACATCGCCAGGTTCGGTTGCACCGCCATCGAAAAGGGCGAGTACGAACTCGGCAGACCATCGTACATGATGGTGTCGATGTCGAAGCCGCGCGAGCTGTAGGTCTGTCGACCCGGACCGCTGGCCTGACTGAGGAACAGTCCCGGCGTGCCTTGCACCACATCGTTGATGCTGGTCATGTTCTGGTCGTCCATGCGCTGACGGGTGATCACCGTCACCGCCTGAGGCGTTTCGCGCATGGTCAGCGACAGCTTGGTCGCCGTCCGCATCGGGCCAGTGGTGTAAGACCGGGTGTCCTCGGTGGTGCTGCTCATCTGCGTGGCGCCGATTTCCGTCGCATCCAGTTCCAGCGTGGTCGGCGCGGTTTTTTCAGGCGTGGCGGGCGTTGTCTCGTCGGCCAGTGCCGGTGCGATGCTGGCCATGCAGATGGCGAGCGCCAACAGGTTAGGTGAACGGTTTGAACGGCGGTGAATGGTGCGAAACGACATCAATCTGCTTCCCCAAATGATACGAAAACGAATCCAGTGCGAGTGCGTGTAGGAATTATTCGCATTAGTGTGTCAGATCATTCCGGGTGAAGAAAGCCGTACGGCTCAGTTAGTTAACGAATTTTTCACAATTGGCTGACCGCTCTGTGGCGCGGGTTGGCGCAGAGTCGTGGTTTTTTGGGGGGCAAATGAGATGTAGCAGACCGGTCACAAAGGTCGGTGACCGGCGCTGCTGAGGGGCGTGCTCAGTGGGTGAATATGACGAACAGGGTTGTCAGTTCAGATCGCTGGCGTCGTGCCGCTCGGGCACTTGAGTCGCTTCATCGCCCCACGTGCGATTGACGCGTTGCCCACGAATGACTGCCGGCCGTTTGGCGATGTCTTCGGCCCAGCGCTGCACATGCGTGTATTCGTGCGCCGCGAGAAACTCGGCGGCGGAATAAACGTTGTTGCGCACCAGTTGCCCGTACCACGGCCAGACCGCGATGTCGGCGATGGTGTAGCTGTCGCCGGCCAGGTAGGCGCTTTCGGCCAGGCGCCGATCGAGCACATCCAGTTGGCGCTTGGCTTCCATGGTGAAGCGGTTGATCGGATACTCCATCTTTTCCGGCGCATAGGCATAGAAATGCCCGAAACCACCGCCCAGGTACGGCGCGGCGCCCATTTGCCAGAACAGCCAATTCAAGGTTTCGGTGCGGCCAGCCGGGTCTTTCGGCAGGAAGGCGCCGAACTTTTCGGCCAGATACAGCAGGATCGAACCGGATTCGAACACACGAATCGGCGGCTCAACGCTCCGGTCCAGCAGCGCCGGGATTTTCGAGTTGGGGTTGATCTCGACAAAACCGCTGGAGAACTGATCGCCTTCGCCAATGCGAATCAGCCAGGCATCGTATTCGGCAGCGCTGTGTCCCAGCGCTAGCAGCTCTTCCAGCAGAATCGTGACTTTGACGCCGTTGGGCGTGGCCAGCGAGTAGAGCTGCAGCGGATGTTTGCCGACTGGCAGCGTCTTGTCATGGGTGGGGCCGGCAATCGGTCGATTGATACTGGCGAACTGTCCTCCTGACGGGGCTTCGTTTTTCCAGACCTGGGGCGGAACATACGGCGCTTTGCTCATCTAAGGGGCCTCTTCGTTGGCAAGTGGAAAAAATACCTCGCTGATAAGAGACAGGACACCACAGAACTCGCTGTGTAATCCAGAGGTCGCCAGGCTAAATGTCCCCTGCATTCAAGACTGGCCAATCCCCGGAATCAATAAACACGCGGCAAGGCCAATCAGGGCGGTGCCAATCACCCGGTCAATGACTCGCTGTTTTTCCAGCATGCGGCGGCGCAATC
Source organism: Pseudomonas sp. GM24 (assembly GCF_000282235.1). NCBI lineage: Bacteria > Pseudomonadati > Pseudomonadota > Gammaproteobacteria > Pseudomonadales > Pseudomonadaceae > Pseudomonas > Pseudomonas sp. GM24. Next base: position 5,855 of record NZ_AKJR01000153.1, read on the forward strand.
CCTCTGTGGAGAAGAACAACGCGACCAGACTGAACCACAGCCAGTGGGCCAGCGACATAAACAATCCGTACGCGAAGTTGATGGCGAGCGAGCTACCGGCCTGAACAAACTGGCTGTATGCCGCGACGACAAACAGCATGGTTTTCGGATTCAGTGCATTGGTCAGAAAACCGCTGCGAAACACCGCCCAGGCTGAGGGGGCCGAGCCGCCAGCGTCCGCAAACGTCATCACCGAGGTATTGGTAAAAGATTTGATGCCCAGATAAACCAGGTATCCGCCGCCCAGCAGTTTCATCGCCATAAACAACAAGGGCGACTGCGTGATGATCACGGCCACGCCAAACACCGTGTAGAGCACATGAACCTGCACGCCACAGGCGATGCCCAGCGCCGCCATCAAGCCACTGCGTCGCCCGAACGCGTAACTGTTGCGGGTGACCATGGCAAAGTCCGGGCCAGGGCTGATCACCGCCAACATCGTGATGGCGATCATCAGAAACAACTCATTCATCAACATTCTCCATTCATTATTTGCGCTACGTTAACTCACAGATGTCGCGCTGCATGACGCGACCCGGATCGTGATCAGTACAGCGTTTGGCGCAAATGATGAAGAATTGTCGTCTGCAGAAAAAACGATTTATAGTCGCGTAAATCTGTGAGAAATCGTCGTCTATATGAACTTGCCTCCATTGGCTGCCTTTCGTTTTTTCAACACCGCCGCGCAGACCCAGAGTTTCGTCAAAGCCGCGCAACAGTTGCACGTCACTCATGGCGCGGTGAGCCGTCAGGTGCGCTTGCTGGAGGAGGCGATCGGGGTCGAGTTGTTCGAACGACGCAATCGGGCAATCTTTCTCAATCAGGCCGGTCGCCTGTTGTTCGAGGTCACTCGACCGATGTTCGAGCAGTTGGAAGGGGTGGTTTATCGTTTGCAGCAAGAGCGCCATGACGATGTGCTGGTGGTGTCTTGCGAGCCGACCATCGCCATGAAATGGCTGATCCCGCGTCTGCCCGACTTTCACCGCAGCCACCCGCATATTCAGGTGCAACTGCTGACTGCCGGAGGGCCGATCGACTTCGCCCGTTCAGGTGCTGACCTGGCGATCCGCCGAGACGATTTTCACTGGGACGAATCGGTTCATGCCGTGACGATTTGCCAGGAGTGGATAGGCCCGGTTTGCCTGCCCTCGAAAAAGCCCGAGTCCGCTGATTTGCGCGGCGCCTGCCTGTTACGCAGCAAAACGCGTCCGCTGGCATGGGACAACTGGCTGCGGCTTGCCGGCCAAGGCGTACCGGACGGCAGTCGCGTCGACTACGAACATTTCTATCTGTGCATCCAGGCAGCATTGGCCGGCCAGGGCATCGGCATGGCGTCTTTTCTGATGGTGCAAAGTGAGCTGGAGTCCGGGCAATTGATCGCACCGTTCGGTTTTACGCAGGACGGATCGACCTACTGCCTGCTATCGCCACGGCCGTTCGAAAGCTGCGCCAACAGCACCGCCTTCCGAGTGTGGCTGACTGAAGCGATGAGTGTGTGCCGTTCTCATCGCTGACCTCCTGAACAGAGCTGCTGCAACGAACCTGTTAACGCCTGGCGCACAATCAGCTCAACTCAGCGCTGCGGCCATTGATCCTTGATTTCAAACCACGGCGCCTTCGACGTCACTTCGACGTGTTGCTGTTTTTCGCTGGTGAACGTTGTGTCCAGCGTGCCCAGCGCGACCGAAATCCATTCCCTGTGCTCACCCTCATCACGCGCCCAGAACAGTGACGAGCCGCAGTGCGAGCAGAACTGGCGCTGTACCGCTTCAGAAGAACGGTAAGACTTGACTTGATCGGCCCCCGCCAGCAATTCCAGATTCTGGCGCAGCACGCTGCCATAGCTGGCAAATGCCGCACCATGGCTTTTGCGGCACTGGCTGCAGTGGCAGTGCGAAAGTGCTTTGGGCCGTGAGCGGATCTGGTATTTCACCGTACCGCACAGGCAACTGCCCCGGAAGGTTTGAGGGGAGGGCGTGAGCATTATTATTGGGAGTCCTTATAAGTGATGGCGTGTTTCAGGCTGCCGGGTGACTGCGCCAGAAACCCGGTAATCAGGGAAATCACTTGCTGCTGAATCACCGCGCGTGGACGGCCACCCTCGCCATCGGTGCAGATGATGCTGTCGCCCGGTACGTCTTTGTCGAGTATGGCCACGGCGCCAGGTTTGCAGATCGCCATAAAGGTGAAATGGCTGGCGTCGCTGATCTCGACGAAGCGCGATGAGGTTTTCGGCAGGCGTTTGGCGAGGTCGACGGATTCCAGTTGCGCGGGCAGTTCTTTCGACGGTACGCCGGCGGCGATCACCAGGATCGGTACGGGGTAGGTCGCCAGGCTTGCATCGGTCATCCCGCGCGACAGGCCCAGGTCCAGTGACACCACGGCAGTGATGCGCTTGTCACGCCAATCGGCGGCGAGCTGAGCTTTCGATTGCGCCGAGCTTTCAGTGTTCATCTGTTTATACGCCGTGCAACTGATCAATTGCGTTTGGACTTTGCAGTCGTCGGCAAAGCGCTTGGGGTCGAAGCGCGCGCCGCCGCTTTCCAGCACCGTCCAGCCACCGAGAGAATGGCCGATAACGGCAATTCGATCCTTGGCCACCGTACCGAATTTACCCGGTTGCGCCGTTACCGCATCAATGGCACGGCTGAGGTCAACGGGGCGTTGCCACAGTTGCGCTGCTGCTTGCGGGCTGCGATCGCGGCTGGTAGTGCCGGGATGGTTGACCGCGGCGACGATGTAACCCTGATGGGCCAGCGCACTGGCCAGCCACGTCTGGTTGATCCAGCTGCCGCCGTTGCCGTGGGAAATCACCACCAATGGATGCTCACCCTTGGCGGCTGGGGCGTCGAGCACGGCTGGGGCGCCGACGAAGACCGGGTTGTCACCGAACAATTGGGGCGTCCCATCCGTGGTCGCACTCGGGTACCAGACGACCATTTCCAGCGGGCGCTCGTTGCGCGGGTCGGCCAGCGTGGCGTACTGGAAACCGACGGGTCCGGTATCAGCGAATACGTGGCTGCTCAAGCAGATCAGTAGCAAGGCGCCGAGAGACTTTTTCATTGTTGTTATCTTCCGTGATGGGCCGAATGGGCGAGGTGAACTTTGCCCGATTTCGCGCGCTTCAGCGAGCCTCTTTAATCCCTGCGTCTTAGGCATTTTCCATCGGCCAGCGTGTAGCCAGATGCGCTGTCAGATAGTCCAGAAAGGCTTTGACCTTCGGCGTCATCGCCGCGCGTTCCTGTACGCAGGCGTAGATGTCCATCGGCTCGACAACGGAGTGGGTGGCGTCGCTGTGTTCAAACAGCGGCACCAATTGCCCGCTCGCCAGATAAGGTGCCGCGACAAACTCCGCCAGCCGGGTGACCCCAGCGCCGTGGACCGCCATTTGCGCCAATGCATCGATGTCATCACTGACGGCGGTGGCATTGATCGGGGCATCGAAACGCCGGCCGTCGCGAGTAAAACTCCAGCGCAAAAAACGCCCGTCCAAGGGATAACGAAAGGCCAGGCAAGCGTGGTTTTGCAGGTCGTCTGGTGATTGCGGGCGACCGGCGCGTTGTAGATAGGCCGGCGCGGCGCACATGACGAAGGGCAGTGAAACGATCTTGCGCGCGACGATGCCGTCCTCCAGTTGCGGTTTGATCCGCAGGCTCAGATCGATGCCGTCCTGGATGTGGTTGATCTTGCCATTGGTGGTCGAGAGTTCGATGAGCAGACGCGGATGCCGAGCTGCGAAACCGGCGATCAGCGAGGCCAGCACATGGCGGCCGAACGCAGACGTCGACGCGATACTCAAGCGGCCTTGCAACTCGGTTTCATCGCTGCTGATCGAGCTTTGCGCGGCTTCCAGGTCCGCCGCAATACGGCGAACTTTCTCGTAGTAAACCGCGCCGTTTTCGGTCAGCGCCATGCTGCGCGTGGTGCGCTGCAACAGGCGCACGCCGAGATGCGCCTCCAGCCGATTGATCGTCTGGCTCACCGCCGCCGCGCTCACGCCCAAGGTCTTGGCGGCGCCGACAATCGAGCCGGCTTCAACCACTTTGATAAAGCTGGCAATCGCCGCTAACAGATTCATCCATGCCCCGTTGAGGGTTGATTCGTAAGTTCTGCTTTATAAAGTACCTGCGGTTGAGCGTCTAGTTGCAGCCGGAGGGCTTTGCTAACGTGCGGTCTCCCTGTCAATGGATGGAAACGCCTTATGAATCAACCAACAAACTCCGAAGCCATGATCCTTGGCCGTCGAAAGCTGTCGCCGCGCGCCACGCCTTATGTGTTTGCGCTGTACATGGCGACGATCATGGCGTTTCTGATGTCGCTGGTGATCACCGCTGCCAACTCCGGCATTGATAATGATTACCTGGGTAATGCCTTGCACGCCTACAAGCTGGCGATGCCTGCGGCGTTCCTGTGCATCCTCATCGTGCGGCCGATCGTGATCAAACTGGTCGCGTGGACAGTGCATCCGCATTGTTGAAAACCGCCACGTCAGCAGTGATTGTTCTGACGTCTTCGCGAGCAGGCTCGCTCCCACATTGGAACTCAATTCCGGGTGGCAGCGAGCCTGCTCGCGAATGGCCTCACCGCCAACCTGGAGGTCTTGTGGGGTCTCAGAAAAATTCATCGAGCAACTGATAAAAGGCGATCCGCTGCTGATCCGGCTCGACGCCATAAACCTCGAAAAACAAGGGCAGCCACTGCTCGCCGAGGTTGTCCGTGATGCTGTGCGCAGCCAACGCCAAATCCTGATAACGATCGGCAACGCCCAGGCGTCCGCAGTCGACAAACCCGCTGAAACGACCATTGGCAGCGAGCAGGTTGGGCAGGCACGCATCGCCATGAGTCACCACCAGATCCTCGTGCGCCGGGCGTGTGGCGAGCAACTGCTCGAACACTTCCTCGGCGGATTGTCCGAGGCGCGAGTCGTCGAAGTCTTCTTCATCGATCAGCCCGGCGAGCAGGTGTTCGCGGGCCCGTGTGATCTTCTGCTCCAGGCAATGATCGAACGGGCAACTGTCGATCGCGACCGCATGCAGTGCGCGCAACGCCTGGGCTGCGAGCGTGACGATCTGCTGCGGCGAGAGGTGCTCGCTGCTGGCCAGATCGCGACCGGCCACGGCGGTCATCAACAGCCAGTTGTGTTGCGCTTGCGTGGTGGTGTCGAGCACTCGCGGCGCCGGCAAATCCTGAGTCGCCATCCAGCGTAACCGCTGCACTTCACCGGGCAACTCGCCCCAGGTCATCACCTGTTCGGTTTTGACGAACTGCGGCGCAGCCCCGGCAGGCGTGATCCGCCATACATCAGCGCGCGATTCGCCAATGGTCTGCTGTTCAATGGCCGCACCGGCAAATTGGCTGCGCCATGCTGCTGGGAAATCCATGTCTTTTGTCCTTGTCATTATCGATGTGCGCATTGTGCCGCTCTGGCGGTTTTGTTCGCAAACAAGGATCGGCGCGCAGAAATCCATCGAAACTTCGCCAACGCCCCGAGTGTCCAGACCCTTACACCTCCCGGCGGATGTGCTGCCGGGACAGCTCCATGCAGCGGAGAAAGACGAGGATCGAGATGACGATGACAGTGGGAGATTTTCTGGTCGAGCGGCTCAGCCAATGGGGCGTTACGCGGATTTTTGGTTACCCGGGTGACGGCATCAACGGCGTGTTCGGCGCGCTCAGTCGGGCCAAGGGAAAAATCGAATTCGTCCAGGCGCGCCATGAAGAGATGGCTGCGTTTATGGCCTCGGCACACGCCAAGTTCACCGGTGAGCTGGGCGTGTGCATTGCCACTTCCGGCCCAGGCGCCTCGCACCTGATCACCGGCCTTTACGATGCGCGCATGGACCACATGCCAGTGTTGGCCATTGTCGGCCAGCAGGCACGCACGGCGCTGGGCAGTCACTACCAGCAAGAGCTGGATCTGGTGTCGATGTTCAAGGACGTTGCCGGGGCATTTGTGCAGCAGGCGTCGGCGCCTTCACAGGTGCGGCATCTACTTGATCGGGCCGTGCGCACGGCCGTGGGCGAACGCCGGGTAACCGCGCTGATTCTGCCTAACGATTTGCAGGAGCTGAAATACGAAGCACCGGCACGCGCCCATGGCACCGCGCATTCCGGGGTGGGTTACACGAAACCCAAAGTGTTGCCGTATGACGTGGATCTGCAGCGTGCCGCTGACGTTTTGAACGCGGGCGAGAAGGTCGCGATTCTGGTTGGCGCGGGGGCTTTGCAGGCGACCGATCAAGTCATCGCGGTGGCCGAAAAACTCGGCGCGGGCGTCGCCAAGGCTCTTTTAGGCAAGGCCGCGTTACCCGACGATCTGCCTTGGGTCACCGGCAGCATCGGCCTGCTCGGCACCGAGCCAAGCTACAAACTGATGAGCGAATGCGACACTTTGCTGATGATCGGTTCGGGTTTTCCCTACGCGGAGTTTCTGCCCAAGGAAGGCCAGGCGCGGGGCGTACAAATCGATTTGCAGCCCGACATGCTCAGCCTGCGCTACCCGATGGAGGTCAATCTGGTTGGCGACTCGGCGGAAACACTCGCGGCGTTGTTGCCGCTGCTTGAGCAGAAAACCTCCAGCAAGTGGCGCAAGAAAGTCGAAGGCTGGCGCGGTAGCTGGGAGAAAACCCTGGAAAGACGTGCGATGGCCAAAGCCGACCCGGTCAACCCGCAAAGGGTGGTGTATGAATTGTCACCGCGCCTGCCCGATCAGGCAATCATCACCAGCGACTCCGGCTCGTGCGCCAACTGGTTTGCCCGTGATCTGAAGATTCGCCGTGGCATGCAGTGTTCATTGTCCGGTGGGCTGGCCTCGATGGGCGCCGCTGTGCCTTACGCGATTGCCGCCAAGTTCGCCTATCCCGAACGTGCAGTCATCGCGCTGGTGGGCGATGGCGCGATGCAGATGAACAACATGGCCGAGCTGATTACCGTCGCCAAATACTGGCGACAGTGGGCGAGCCCGAAATGGATCTGCGCGGTGTTCAACAACGAGGACCTTAATCAGGTCACGTGGGAACAGCGGGTGATGGAGGGTGATCCGAAATTCGAAGCTTCGCAAAGCATCCCCGATGTGCCTTACCACTTGTTCGCCATCTCCATTGGCCTGAAGGGCATTTTTGTCGATCGCGAAGAAGACGTCGCCGCTGCCTGGGAGCAGGCACTGGCCTCGGAGGTGCCGGTGTTGATCGAGTTCAAGACTGATCCGAGTGTGCCGCCGCTGCCACCGCACATCAAACTTGAGCAGGCGAAGAAATTCGCCACGACGCTGCTCAAGGGCGATCCGGATGAGGCCGGGGTGATCCTGCAAACCGCCAAGCAGGTGCTCGGCTCGGTGTTGCCCGGAAAAAAGTAACCGGTTAATCGACAGGCAACTGTTGATCGTTCCCACGCTCTGCGTGGGAACGATCACCGATCGAGTGGGCACGACAAGAGGTAAGTTGATGATTTTCGTGGGCTGTGCAGGTTGGAGTCTGGGGCGCGAGCATTGGCCGGCGTTTTCGGTGGAAGGCTCGCAGTTGCAGCGCTACGCTTCGCGCCTCAACTGCGTGGAAATCAACAGCTCGTTCTACCGTCCCCATCGCCGGCAAACCTACGAACGTTGGGCCGATGGCGTACCGGAGGCCTTTCGCTTTTCGGTGAAAATGCCCAAACACATCACCCATGAATTACGTCTGGCGGGATGTGAGGCAGCGCTGGACAAGTTTCTGGCTGAGTGCGGCGCGTTAGGCGAGCGTCTCGGTTGCTTGCTTGTGCAATTGCCGCCATCACTGGCGTTCGACGCCACCATCGCCGAAGCCTTTTTTAAGATACTGCGTCAGCGCTTCTGCGGCCCTGTGGTGCTCGAGCCACGGCATGAATCGTGGGTCATCGCTGAGCCGATGTTGATGACTTGGCAGATCGCCCAAACAACCGTCGATCCCTCGCGCATCAGCAATGATGCTGCGCCCAGTGGCTGGGCCGGAACCCGGTATTGGCGCCTGCACGGCTCACCGCGCATTTACCACAGCGCCTACGATTCAACGTATCTGCTAGACCTCGCACAAGCTCTGCAATCAGCGGCCGCAGCAGGTGCTGCGACCTGGTGCATATTCGACAACACCGCCAGCGGCGCAGCGCTGGGCAACGCCTTGACGCTGGCCACACTGACGGCCGATTGGGAGCAGGAATGTGCGGCCGTGAAACTCAACCTGGCGAAGAAGCCCTCACCCTAGCCCTCTCCCAGAGGGAGAGGGGACTGACCGAGGTGTTTGTGCAAGTAACGCCGACTTGGAATGCCGAGTTGAACGCAAGATCTG
>NZ_AKJR01000154.1:0-544 GCF_000282235.1 Pseudomonas sp. GM24
CCAGCTCTGGGTTTGCAGCAGGTGGTTGCCTTGATGGCGGGCGACTTCGCGGTGCAGGTCGTCGCGTTCGTAGCCGATCAGTTCGTGCTCATCCAGGCGCAAGCCGAGCAGGTGGCCGCTGCCGTACGTCAGCCAGCTGACGCGGTGGCCGTCGGGGCGAACGCTGGCGACTCGTTGGTTGAGCACGTCGTACTCGTGCTGCCAGATTGCGACGGTGGGCTTTTCCAGTCCGAGGTAATGTTGGTGTTCGCGCAGCAGATTGCCGGCCGGGTCGTGGAACCATTGCAGGCGGCTGTCGGCGTTGTCGGCCAGCACCAGGTTGCCGTTGCCATCGTAGGCAAAGGTTTCGCTTTGCGACTGGTCGCCCAGAGTGGCGCGACGCTCGGTCAAGCGGCCCATCGGGTCGAAGCTCAAAGAGATGACGCGTTGGCCATTGATCGATTGGGCGAGGCGACCGGTGAGCGGGTCGTACTGATAGCGCGTGCTGCGGCCGTCGAAACCGCGTTCCTCGAGCAGACGACCGACCGGGTCGTAGTGGAAGTGC
>NZ_AKJR01000155.1:0-13602 GCF_000282235.1 Pseudomonas sp. GM24
CCTCTGGGAGAGGGCTAGGGTGAGGGGCTTTGGGGCCGGGATCACTGCGCCAAATGCAACAACAGAAAATCGATAAACGCCCGCGACTTGTGCGGCAGATGCGGGGTGTTGGGAAACACCACATTGATCGACTGCGAGGGCAGCGAATACTCCGGCAGCAAGCGCACCAGACGCCCGGTGGCAATGTCATCTGCCACCACCCAGGCAGGCAGAACCGATACGCCCAGTGAAGACAACGTCATCGAGCGAATCGCCGTCGACGAGTTCGATTCGAAGTGGCTGGTGCCACCGACCTCAACGCCCTGCCCTGGCCCATGGCGCAATGTCCACTGAGTCGGCGCCTGCAAATTGCTGTTGGCGATCCACGGCACGCTGTTCAGGTCCAGCGGTTGCCGCACCGGATGTCGGGAGAGGAATTGCTCGGTGGCCACCAGCACGATTTCATAATCGGCCAACTTGCGGCTCTTGAATGCCGAATCCGCTAAGTTACCCAGACGGATCACCAGATCCAGTTTTTCCGCGACCAGATCATTCAACGAAGAGTTGAAGTTGTAGCACAAGCGGATTTCCGGATAACGCTCGGAGAACAGTGGAATCAACGGCAGAATATACTTTTCACCGTATTCACTGGTTGAACTAATCCGTAACTTTCCGGATACCCGATTATTACCTTTCAGGACATTATCAAAGGCATTGTCGATGTCCGCGACAATCCCCTTGAACTCTTCATAAAACTCCTGACCTATTTCGGTCAGCGATATATTGCGGGTGTTGCGGATCAACAGCGTCGCCGACAAAACCTCCTCCAGCGCCTTGACATGCAGGCTGGCCATGGCTTTGCTGATACTCAGGTAGTTTGCAGCTTTGGTATAAGAACCAAAATCCACCACCGCGAGGAACGTCTGAACCCGATTAAGATGAGAGTGCATGGCGCTATGGCTCACTGTTAAATCCTGTCAAACATTGTTTTAAGCATAGTCGTATCGACACTTCAAGTCCATCGCCCCTATGCTGCGCGGCAAAGGGGATTCAACATGAACTATCGCTATAAGATCGCGCTGATCTTTCTGATCGGCTTTTTTATTGACTGTATAAACATATTTATGTCGGCGGTGGCACTGCCGAGTATATCGGCAACTTTACAGGTCAGTACTTCATCGGTGGCGTGGGTCGCCAATGCTTATATTCTTGGCCTGACCCTGATTATTCCGGTCAGCACCTGGCTGGCCGGGCGTTTTGGCAGTCGCGAGATTCTCACCGCTTCGATGCTGGTGTTCACCGGCTCTGTGTGGATGTGCGGCATGGCCGACAGTTTCCATGAACTGGTGATCTGGCGGTTCGTGCAGGGCGTCGGTGGTGGCTTGCTGATTCCGGTCGGTCAGGCGCTGACCTTCAATCTGTTTCAGGGCGAGCAACGGGCGAAAATATCCACACTGGTGATGGCCGTCGCGCTGATTGCCCCGGCGATTTCACCGACGGTCGGCGGCATCATTGTCGACAGCAGCTCCTGGCGCTGGGTGTTCTACAGCAACATCCCGTTTTCGTTGATCGCGGCCGGGCTGTCGTGGTTCTGGATCAAGGAAAGCAAACCGACCGATCTGCCGCGCCCGGACATCAAAGGCCTGCTGCTGGTCAGTGCCGCGCTCGCCAGCCTGCTGATGGGCATGTCGCTGTACGGCGGCGACTACCCGGCGCTGGCCGCGTTGAGCTGTGTCGCGGCGGGTTTGCTGTTCATCGTGCTGTACCTGCGGCACTACCGCCGCTGCAGCAACGCGATCATCGAATTGAGCCTGCTCAAAAGTAAAAAGCTCAGCACCTCGATCTTCATCTATTACGCGATTCCCGGCGTGTTCACCGGGGTCAATCTGATGAGCATTTTCTTCCTGCAGAACACGCTGCACTTCAGCGCCCGGCTGACCGGGATGTTCATGATCCTCTACGCCATCGGCGCGTTCATTGCGATGACGATTTGCGGCCGGGTCTACAACCGGGTCGGCGCGAAACGCCTGTTCACCCTCGGCATGCTGCTGCACAGCGCCGGCATCGCCACGCTGATGCTGGTCAACGCGCCAACGGACCTGTGGGTGATCGTCATCGCTTACAGCTTGATGGGCATCGGCGGTGGCATCGGTGCCAACACCGCGCAAACCACCTCATTGATGGATTTTGCCGGCGGCGATACGCACAAGGCGAGTGTGATCTGGAACATCAATCGGCAAATGTCGTTCAGCCTCGGTGCGGCGTTGTTTCTGATGATTTTCAATGTGCTGCTCAAGCAGTTCGACACCACGCAGGCCTACCACGCGACGTTCGCGATTGCCGCGCTGGTCGGGCTGTTCCCGCTGTTTCAGATGAGTCAATTGAACCCTCCAAAGGAATGCCATGAACAACAACCTGGTTGAACGAGCGCAACACAGTATTCACCACGTGCACGAACTGATTCAGCGCGTCTTTACCGACGCCGACGGGGCCGGCGCAGACGCCATCGCGCCGCTGATGGAGGTGTTTGCCGAGCACTTCAGCATGGTCACCACCTCGGCCGCCGTGGTCGGTCGGGCGCAAGTCGAGCAACTGTTCAACGGCGCCGTCGGTGCCCGCAAAGGTCTGGAGATTCTGATCAGCGACCTGCACACGGTCTGGCACGAAGGTTCGACCGTGGCCCTGCGCTACAAGGAAACCCATCGCCTGAACCAAAGCGAAACCTCGCGTATTTCGCTGGCGATCCTTCGCGTCCAGCACCACGACGTCCAGTGGTTGTACTTGCACGAAACACCGTTGAGCCAGGAAAAACCTGCATGAAATACACCGTCACCCACTGCCGGATGCTCTCGGCGTCGATCAAGGAAGTCACCGTCAGCGGCCCGCCTTCCCTGATCGACATGAGCCACGCCGGGGCACATTTCAAATGGCAGATCCCGGGGCTGGATGACTGTCGTCACTACTCGACGGTGCATGTAAAGGAGGTTGAGGATGGCCAGTTCACCTTCGCCATTCGCCTCTCGCCAGACTCCGTCAGCAGCCAGTACATCCGCACCCTGGCGGTCAATGACAGCGTGGAACTGGAAGGTCCGCTGAACACTTTCAACTACCCGCTCGACGTTGACAGCGGGCGTGATATCGCGATTGCCGGCGGCATCGGCATCACGCCGCTGACCGGCATCCTGCGCCACCTGACTGCGCTGGATCGCCCTGCGCACCTGCATTACTTCGCCAAGAGCGCCGACGATGCGGTCTACGCCCGGTACCTGCAAGAACACCTGCAAGAACGCCTGCAACTGCACCTCTCCGGCAGTCGCCCGGCGATCAGCGAAGTGCTCGCCGATCTGCGCGCCGATGACCGCCTGTATGTCTGCGGCCCGGCAGCGATGCTCAACGCAGTGCTCAGTCACGCCGAAAGCGTTGGCCTGGCGCGTGAACAGATCCATCTGGAAGTGTTCAACGTTGCCCGCGAAACCACCGCGCAAGGCTTCGTCATCGAGGCGGCCGACTCCGGCGTCAGCATCAATGTCGGCCCGCAACAGTCGTTGCTCGAAGCGTTGGAAGCGGCCGGGCTCGACCCGCTGTACGACTGTCGTCGTGGTGAATGCGGCGTTTGCGCGCTGGACGTCCTCGAAGGCGAAGTCGACCACCGCGATTTCATCATGAGCGAACAGGAAGCGGCGTGCAGTGCGCGAATCTACCCCTGCGTCTCCCGCGCCAAAAGCCCGCGCCTGAAACTGGCGATCTGAGAGAGGACACTCCGTTGGACAACTATTTCAATGGCAGAGAAGTGCATAAATCTCTGTTCCTTGATCAGGCGCTTTTCGAACAGGAACAGCAGCGCGTATTCGCCGCGAGCTGGTGCTACCTGGGTCACGACAGCCTGATCCCCGAGACCGGCGACTACTTCACCACCACCCTCGCACAACAGCCGCTGGCCATGGTTCGGCAGAAGAACGGTGCCATCGTCGTGCTGCATAACCGTTGCCCGCACAAAGGCGTGAAAGTGCTGGCCGAAGCGCGCGGCAATGTCGGCCGCTTCATGCGTTGCCCGTACCACGCGTGGACGTTCAAGACGGACGGCGAGCTGCTGAGCATTCCGGTGAAAAAGGAGTACGACGACTGCGACCTGAGCAGTTGTTCCGCGCACAAAGGCATGCGCCCGGTGAACGCGGTGCACAACTATCGCGGCTTCGTCTTTGTCCGCCTGACGGAAGAAGGCATCGGCTTCGAGGAGTTCTTTGGCGAGTCGCTGTCGACACTCGACAACATGGTCATGCGCTCGCCGCAGGGCCAGCTGAAAGTAATCGGCCAGCCATTGCTGCACCGCCATCGCTGCAACTGGAAAATGGTCGTCGACAACCAGACCGACACCTGCCACCCGATGATCGCCCACGAATCTTCGGCCGGCGAAGCCATCCGCCTGTGGCAGGAAACCGGTGATCAGGGCAAGCCACCGATGGCCGTCGAACTGTTCTCGCCGTTCATGGCCTCCTACGAGTTTTTCGCCGGCATGGGCATTCGCGTCTGGCCCAATGGCCACGGGCACACCGGGGTCAGCAATTCGATCCACAAGGCCTACACCGACATCCCCGGTTACTGGGACTTGATGGTGGAAAGCTACGGTGAAGAGCAGGCCCGGGCGATCCTCGACGACACCCGCCACAACACCGTGTATTTCCCCAACCTGATGGTCAAGGGACCGATCCAGACCTTGCGCGTGATCAAACCGCTCAGCGCCCGCGAAACCATCGTCGAGTCGTGGATCTTCGAACTGCAGGGCGCCCCCGTGCAGTTGCTGGAAAGGACTGTGCAGTACAACAACCTGATCAACTCGCCGTGTTCGATGGTCGCCCACGACGACGTGGAAATGTACGAACGGGCCATGGAAGGCCTGGGCAGCGACGCCAACGAATGGGTCAACGTCGCCCGCCTGTTCAGCCCGAACGAATCCTATGCGCAGACCCAAGTGGTGTCCGGCACCAGCGAAATGGCCATGCGTAATTTCTATAACAGTTGGCAGCACTTGATGCGGGACGACCATGCAACACGATCAATCTAATCACCACGCCATCGAGCAACTGATCGAGACCGAACTGCACTTGCTCGACCAGCAGGATTTCGACGCCTGGCAACAGCTGCTCTGCGATGACTACCACTACTGGATTCCCATGACCCGTGAGCAGGTCAGTCCGTTGCACGAATCATCGCTGGTGTACGAAGACCGTTTTCTGACCACGCTGCGGATCAACCGACTGGCCAATGCGCGCAACTTCTCCCAACAGCCCAAGAGCCGCAGCCTGCACATCGCCCAGCGCCCGCGCATCACGCTCGATGCAGCCTCGTTCAGCGCGTGCGCCAGCTCCAACATGCTCTATTGCGAAGCGCGCGGCGACAACGAATGGCACTACCCGGTGACCGTCGAACATCAACTGATCAACATCGATGGCACGTGGAAGATTCACGGCAAGAAGATCCTGTTGCTCAACCCCGCACGCGCCCTTGAAAGCCTGCAGCTCATTATCTGATCGATCGAGAAGTCTCCCTGTGAAAGCTATTTCCCATGATTCCAGTCAGGCGTCCGCGTGCCTGTCTTTTCCCTACGTCGATCTGCTGTATGACTATGGCCAGTTCCTGCGCAGTGCCGATGAAGCCATTGGTTACCTGCCGGCGGAAACTGCCGAGAAACACATCGGCATCGTCGGCGCTGGCCTCAGCGGGCTGGTCGCCGCTTACGAACTGCTGCGCGCCGGTGCGCGTCGCGTGACGCTGTTTGAAGCGGAACCCGAGCATGTCGGCGGGCGTCTGCTGACGCAGTGTTTTGATAAGGAACAGCCGCAGTTCATCGCGGAAATGGGCGCCATGCGTTTTCCGCCGAGTGAAGTCGGGCTGTTTCATTACCTCAATCGCTTCGGCATCCAGACCACCGAGGCGTTTCCCGACCCGGGCGTGGTCGACACCGAAATCCACTACCGTGGCGAAGCCCATCACTGGGCAGCCATGCAACCACCGCCGGCGCTGTTCAGCACCGTGCACCAAGGCTGGATCGCCTTTCTCAGCGAAGGCGTGACCCTCGATGACGGCACGTGCCTGGCGCCACCGCTGCTGATCACCGAATTGCTCAAGCAGCACAATTACTGCGAAGTGCAGCCCGAGTGGCAACGCTACCTGGACTGCTTCGGTGACAGCTCGTTTTACTCGGCGATGGTGCGCATCTTCACCGGCAAAAAACCGCCGGGCGGCAAACCGTGGCGCAAGCCCGAAGACTTCCACCTCTTCGGCTCGCTGGGCATTGGCTCGGGCGGTTTCCAGTCGGTGTACCGCGCGTCGTTCACCGAGATCCTGCGCCTGGTGGTCAATGCGCTGGAGGTCAATCAGCGTCTGGTGCCCAACGGTATTTCCTCGCTGGCCGAGCGGATTGCCGACACCGAATTCAACGGTATTCAGGTGCGCGACATGATTTGCCGCACGCGCATCGAGTCGATCAACAAAGGTGCGCACGGCGAGATTCTGCTGGCCGGCAGCAACGGCGAAACCTACGCCTGCGACCGGGTAATCACCACCACCACGACCCGCGCCCTGCAAGTGAACCTCAAGCTCACGCAGAACCAGGCCTTCGTCAATCGCGACGTCGCGCGGGCGATCAACGAAACGCACATGGTCGGCTCATCCAAGCTGTTCATCCTGACCAAGGACAAGTTCTGGCTCAAACATGGCCTGGCGCAAAACATCCAGACCGACACCCTGGTCAAGGGCGTGTATTGCCTCGACTACGCGCCGCACGATCCGGATTCCTGGGGCGTGGTGTTGATCAGTTACACCTGGGAAGACGACTCGCACAAGATGGTTTCGATGACCGACAAGGTGCAGCGCTGCCTGCGTCTGGTCGACGAATTGGCGATGAGCGCACCGGAATTTGCCAGCCATCTGCTGCCGCTGGACGGTGACTACCAGCGCTACGTTCTGGAATACGACTGGCTGACCGACAAGCACGCACTCGGCGCTTTCAAGCTGAATTTCCCCGGCGACGACATCTACTCCGAGCGCCTGTTCTATCAGTTCCGTACCGCACTCGATCCGCAACAGGATACCGGTTTGTACCTGGCCGGTTGCGGCGCCTCGTTCACCGGTGGCTGGGCCGAAGGCGCGATTCAAACCGCACTCAACGGTGCGTGCGCGGTGATCAGCAGCCTGGGCGGCGATCTGCTTGCCGGCAACCCGCTCGACGACTTGCACTCGCAGTATCGCTACTGCTGACCCAGTCCCTTTCCATGCCGAGAATCATCCATGTACAGCCAGCTTTCAATTGAACAGCTCGTCAACGGCTTGCGCAGTGGCCAACACTGCCCGGACACCTGGCAGCATGCCTTGCGCGAGCGTCATGTGCAGATGCAACACCTGAACAGTTTCATCACCTTCGACCCGTCAGCGTCCAAGGCAAATGCCGCTGGGCGCGACAGCGCACTGTATGGCCTGCCGGTGTCGTTCAAGGACAACATCAACGTCAGCGGCATGCCGACCACCGCCGGTACGCCCGGGCTGGCCGACTATGTGCCGCAAACCGATGCCGGCATCGTCGAGCGCTTTCGGCAATTGGGCGCGCAGATTGTCGGCAAAAACAACATGCACGAATTGTCGTTCGGCGTGACCTCGGCCAACCATTCCCATGGCGCGGTGATCAACCCAGTCAACGAACGCCACAGTGCCGGTGGCAGCAGCGGCGGCTGTGCTGCCGCCGTCGCTGCCGGACTGGTGGCGTGTGCGGTCGGCACCGACACTGGGGGGTCGGTACGGATACCGGCGGCGTTCTGCGGGATTGTCGGGTTTCGCCCCACCACCGGCGTTTATCCGGTCGACGGCATCGTCCCGGTGTCGCAAACCAAAGACACTCCGGGCTTGTTGACCCGCACCGTGGAGGATTGTCAGTTCGTTCACGGGCAATTGACCGGCTGCCTGCATCAGGCAGAAACCCGGCCGTTGCGCATTGGCATTCCCGAGCGGTTTCTCTGGACCGACCTCGCTGACAACGTGCAACGCGCTTGCCGCACGGCCATCGATACCTTGGCCGATCGCGGTGTGATCATCGTGCCGGTCGACGATGCCGTGATTGGCGAGATCAACGAGAGCATTCAGTTTCCGCTACCGATCTACGAGTTCTTCATCGATTTTCCACGGTTCCTGATGAAAGCCGGACGCGGTGAGCAGTTCCTCGACATCCTCGCGCAGATTCGCGATCCGGCGATCAAGAAAATCCTCACCGCCCAACTGGAAAGCCCAGCGATTTCCTACACCGACTACGTGCAGGCATTGATGAGCAAACTGCGTCAGGAGAAGGAATACCGCGCCCTCTTCAGCCGCCATCAACTGGACCTGCTGGCTTACCCGACCGTCACGTGCAGCGCACCGCTGCTCAGCGCTTGCGCGGATGAAAGCAACTTTGAAACGTTCGTGCGCAATACCGACCCGGCGAGCAATCTGGCGGCGCCAAGCATCAGTGTGCCGGTAGCGGCGGCGAGTGCGTTGCCGGTGGGCCTGTCGTTCGATGCACTACCAGGGCAGGACGACTTTCTATTGGCCAATGTGCGGCACCTGAAGCACCTGCTCGACATCGGTTAAACCACGATCCCTGTGGGAGCGAGCCTGCTCGCGAAGGCGTCGTGTCAGTCGACATCAACTTCGTCTGCCACATCGCTATCACGAGCCGGCTCGCCCCTACAGGGGCTCTGCGTCGATGCACCTATAACAATTCAAATTGCGGGCCTTGCCATGCGCGTCACCTCAATATCCTCCGTTCCCGCTGTCGAACGCTCGCCGTCGATCCTTGGCGGCGCCATGATCATCGGCGGCACCATCGTCGGTGCCGGCATGTTTTCGCTGCCGGTGATCATGTCCGGGCTGTGGTTCTACGGCTCGGTTGCCGTGCTGCTGTTTGCCTGGTTCTGCACGTTGCACTCGGGCCTGATGATTCTTGAAGCCAATCTCAATTACCGTGAAGGCGCGAGTTTCGCCACGATCACCGGCGATCTGCTCGGGCGTGGCTGGAGCCGTTTGAATGGTTTGAGCATTGTCTTTGTCCTGTACACCCTGACGTACGCCTACATCTCCGCCAGCGGCTCAGTGCTTCATCACACCGCGCAAACCTTCGGGCTTGAGTTGTCATCGCGCGCGGGCGGTTTGGGGTTCACGCTGCTGGTGGCGTTCATTGTCTGGCTCAGTACCACGGCGGTGAGTCGCATGACCACGCTGGTGTTCGGCGCAAAAATCCTCGCGTTCTTTCTAACCTTTGGCGGTTTGCTCGGCCATGTGCAAAGCACCACGCTGCTCAACCTGAACAGCGGTGACAACCATTACTGGCCTTATCTGCTGGTGACCCTGCCCTTCTGCCTGACTTCGTTCGGTTTTCACGGCAACGTGCCGAGCCTGATGAAGCATTACGGCAAGGACCCGCAGCGGATTCGCGCTTGCCTGGTCGGCGGCACGTTGATCGCTCTGGCGCTGTATCTGGTGTGGATGCTCTGCAGCATGGGCAACATCCCCCGCGACGCATTCAAGGACATCGCTCAGCGCGGTGGCAATATCGATGCGCTGATCAGCGCCCTGGGTTCACAGCTCAACAGCGCCAACGTCGATCTGCTGTTGACGTTCTTCTCCAATTTCGCCGTGGCCTGTTCATTTCTCGGGGTGACCCTGGGTTTGTTCGATTACCTGGCCGATGTGCTGGGTTTCGACGACAGCCCCATCGGCCGCCTGCAGACCGCCGCCATCACTTTCGCGCCACCGACGCTCTGCGGATTGCTCTGGCCGGAAGGCTTTCTGCATGCCATCGGTTTTGCCGGATTGGCGGCGACATTGTGGGCGGTGATTACTCCGGCGCTACTGGCTCGGGCTTCGCGCAAGCGCTTTGGCAGTCCACGCTATCAGGTGTGGGGGGGGACGCCGATGATCGTGCTGGTGCTGTTTTTCGGGGCGATCTGCGCGGTGTCCCATTTGCTGTTCGTATTTGATTGTCTGCCTGTGTGGCGCTGAGGCTTCTCGTTCGGTTTTCCGAACGCGACCTTACGGTCGATTCGGTTAACCGGATCAGTTACGTTAAAAAATACCGCCACAAAAGTTTAATAACGTTATAAAACAACATGTTATCTATCTGCGACTGGTCTGGCACGAGTCATGCTCTACACTCTCTCGACGAATGCCTGTTGCGCCAACACTTCAGGAGCCGTCAGGCATTCGAAGCACAAAAGGGCCGACAAACTGGCTCCATAAAAAAAACAATGTCGAGGAAAATTTGATGCGCATCGTTCCCCATATCCTGGGCGCAGCCATTGCGGCCGCTCTGATCAGCACGCCAGTTTTCGCCGCCGAACTCACCGGCACCCTGAAGAAAATCAAAGAGTCCGGTGTGATCACCCTGGGCCACCGCGACGCCTCCATCCCGTTTTCCTACATCGCTGACGCTTCCGGCAAGCCGGTTGGCTACTCCCACGATATCCAGCTGGCCATCGTCGAAGCGATCAAGAAAGACCTCGACCTGCCAAACCTGCAAGTCAAATACAATCTGGTGACCTCGCAGACCCGTATCCCGCTGGTGCAGAACGGTACCGTGGACGTCGAGTGTGGCTCCACCACCAACAACGTCGAGCGTCAGCAGCAGGTTGACTTCTCCGTCGGCATCTTCGAAATCGGTACCCGTCTGCTGTCCAAGGCTGACTCCAAATACAAGGATTTCGACGATCTGAAAGGCAAGAACGTCGTGACCACCGCTGGCACCACCTCCGAGCGCATCCTCAAGGCGATGAACGCCGACAAGCAGATGGGCATGAACGTCATCTCCGCCAAAGACCACGGTGAATCCTTCCAGATGCTGGAATCGGGTCGAGCCGTTGCGTTCATGATGGACGACGCGCTGCTGGCCGGTGAAGCCGCCAAGGCCAAAAAGGCGACTGACTGGGCCGTGACCGGCACTCCACAGTCGTACGAAATCTACGGCTGCATGATGCGCAAAGGCGACGAGCCGTTCAAAAAGGCTGTGGATGACGCCATCAAGGCCACTTACGCATCGGGCGCGATCAACAAGATCTACGAGAAGTGGTTCATGCAGCCAATTCCGCCAAAAGGCCTGAATCTGAACTTCCCGATGAGCGACGAGCTCAAGACCCTGATCGCCAATCCGACCGACAAAGCGGCTGACGACAAGAAATCCTGATTTCTGACTAACCTTATCCCCTGAGGAGGCTTCTGCCTTTTCAGGGGATGGTCACTCCCTGCTGGTATTTTCTGGAAACACTCGAACCGGTGGCTGTCGAGCCGATCGCGTGTGCCTGACCGTCAAGGTCAGGGAGGGAACGGAGTTTCCCCAGGCGGGCACTTGTACATCGATCGAATCGAGGGGAGACCCTAATGAATTACAACTGGGACTGGGGCGTGTTCTTCAAGTCCACCGGCGTGGGCAGCGAGACCTATCTCGACTGGTTCATCTCCGGTCTGGGCTGGACCATCGCCATCGCCATCGTGGCCTGGATCATCGCCCTGCTGCTGGGCTCGATACTGGGCGTCATGCGCACCGTGCCGAACCGTATCGTGTCGGGCATCGCGACGTGCTACGTCGAGCTGTTCCGTAACGTGCCGCTGCTGGTTCAGCTGTTCATCTGGTACTTTCTGGTGCCCGACCTGCTGCCGGCGGATCTGCAGGAGTGGTACAAGCAGGACCTCAACCCGACCACTTCCGCTTACCTCAGCGTAGTCGTGTGCTTGGGCCTGTTCACCGCCGCCCGTGTCTGCGAACAAGTGCGCACCGGTATCCAGGCGCTGCCGCGTGGCCAGGAATCCGCCGCCCGCGCCATGGGCTTCAAGCTGCCACAGATCTACTGGAATGTGCTGCTGCCCCAGGCCTACCGCATCATCATTCCGCCGCTTACCTCGGAATTCCTCAACGTCTTCAAGAACTCCTCCGTGGCCTCGCTGATCGGCCTGATGGAGCTGCTCGCGCAAACCAAACAGACCGCCGAGTTCTCGGCCAACCTGTTCGAAGCGTTCACCCTGGCGACCCTGATCTACTTCACCCTGAACATGAGCCTGATGCTAGTGATGCGCATGGTTGAGAAGAAAGTCTCCGTGCCCGGCCTGATTTCCGTGGGGGGTAAATAATGGAATTCGATTTCAGTGGCATCGTCCCGGCCATTCCCGGTTTGTGGAACGGCATGGTGATGACCCTCAAGCTGATGGCCATGGGTGTGGTCGGCGGGATCATTCTCGGCACGATCCTCGCGCTCTGCCGGCTGTCGCACAACAAACTGCTGTCGAACATTGCTGGCGCGTACGTTAACTATTTCCGCTCGATCCCGCTGCTGCTGGTAATTACCTGGTTCTATCTGGCAGTGCCATTCGTGCTGCGCTGGATCACCGGCGAAGACACCCCGATCGGCGCGTTCACCTCGTGCATCGTGGCGTTCATGATGTTCGAAGCGGCGTACTTCTGCGAAATCGTTCGGGCCGGCGTACAGTCGATCCCGAAAGGCCAGATGGGCGCGGCACAAGCGCTGGGCATGAGCTACGGCCAGATGATGCGCCTGATCATCCTGCCCCAGGCGTTCCGCA
The DNA here is from genome assembly GCF_000282235.1 of Pseudomonas sp. GM24. Lineage (NCBI taxonomy): Bacteria > Pseudomonadati > Pseudomonadota > Gammaproteobacteria > Pseudomonadales > Pseudomonadaceae > Pseudomonas > Pseudomonas sp. GM24. Next base: position 12,574 of record NZ_AKJR01000155.1, read on the forward strand.
AAATGACCCCGCTGTTACTGCAACAGAGCATCATTCTGTTCCAGGACACTTCGCTGGTTTACACCGTGGGTCTGGTTGACTTCCTTAACGCATCCCGCGCCAGTGGCGACATCATTGGTCGTTCCAACGAGTTCCTGATCTTCGCCGGTGTCGTCTACTTCATCATCAGCTTTGCCGCCTCGCTGCTGGTCAAGCGTCTGCAAAAAAGGTTTGCCGTATGATCTCTATCAAGAACATCAACAAGTGGTATGGCGACTTCCAGGTGCTGACTGATTGCAGCACCGAGGTCAAAAAAGGCGAAGTGATCGTGGTCTGCGGTCCGTCGGGTTCCGGCAAATCGACCCTGATCAAATGCGTCAACGCGCTCGAGCCGTTCCAGAAAGGCGACATCGTTGTCGACGGCACCTCGATTGCCGACCCGAAGACCAACCTGCCGAAACTGCGCTCGCGCGTCGGTATGGTGTTCCAGCATTTCGAACTGTTCCCGCACCTGACCATCACCGAAAACCTGACCATCGCGCAGATCAAGGTGTTGGGTCGCAGCAAGGAAGAGGCGACCAAGAAAGGTCTGCAACTGCTCGAGCGCGTCGGTTTGTCTGCACACGCCCACAAGCATCCGGGGCAACTGTCCGGTGGTCAGCAACAGCGCGTGGCGATTGCCCGTGCGCTGGCGATGGACCCGATCGTCATGCTGTTCGACGAACCGACTTCGGCGCTCGACCCGGAGATGGTCAACGAAGTGCTCGACGTGATGGTGCAACTGGCCCACGAAGGCATGACCATGATGTGCGTGACCCACGAAATGGGCTTTGCGCGCAAAGTGGCCGACCGCGTGATCTTCATGGACGCCGGCAAGATCATCGAAGACTGCCCGAAAGAGGAGTTCTTCGGCGATATCAGCGCCCGCTCCGAACGCGCGCAGCATTTCCTCGAGAAAATCCTGCAGCACTAAAAGCAACACCGCCTCCCCCTGTAGGAGCTGCCGCAGGCTGCGATCTTTTGACTTTGTTTTTAAAGATCAAAAGATCG
>NZ_AKJR01000156.1:0-27399 GCF_000282235.1 Pseudomonas sp. GM24
TCAGGTCGACGGACCTCGCCCATCCAGCTCGGTCAGTCCCCTCTCCCTCTGGGAGAGGGTTAGGGTGAGGGGCTTTTTGCTCGGCGAGCACGGAAGAATTCGGTCAGCACGGCGCCACACTCTTCGGCCAAAACCCCGCCTTCATATAGCACTCGATGGTTGAGAAAACCCTGGGTAAAAAACTGCCCCTGACTCTGCACAATGCCCGCCTTCGGCTCCAGCGCGCCATACACCACCCGCGCCACCCGCGAATGCACGATCAAGCCTGCGCACATACTGCACGGCTCCAGCGTCACATACAGCGTGCTGCCCGGCAGGCGATAGTTATCCACCGCCTGCGCCGCCGCACGGATCGCGACCATTTCTGCATGGGCACTCGGGTCGCTGGTGCTGATCGGGCAATTGAAGCCGCGCCCGATAATCTCGCCGTCCTGCACCAACACTGCACCCACCGGCACTTCGCCGAGGGCTGCGCCTTGTGCAGCAAGGGTCAGCGCTTCACGCATGAAGTCTTGGTCACGGCTGCGGTCGATGATGGCCGCGGGGCGAATCTGGCGCATCACTTCACCTCGATGGCGGCCATCAGGCCGGTTTCCATGTGGTCGATCACGTGGCAATGGAACATCCACACCCCCGGATTATCGGCCACCAGCGCCACTTGCGCGCGCTCGTTCTTGCCCAGCAGATAGGTGTCGGTGAAGTACGGAATAATCTTGTGCCGGTTCGACGCGATCACCTTGAAACTCATGCCGTGCAGGTGGATCGGGTGCTGATACTGGGTCATGTTCTTCAATTCGAAGATGTAACTCTGCCCCAGTTTCAGGCTGGCAATCGGTCGGTCAGCGCAGGTCTTGTCGGTGATGTCCCAGGCCTTGCCGTTGATCTGCCACAGGCTCGGCGGCCGGCCATTGTCGACGTTGACCGACACTGAGCCGACCCATTCGAAATTGAAGTTGAGTTTCTCGGCATTGGCCAGGTCCGGCTCTGCCACCGGGTTGGCCGGCAGCGCTTTTGGCCAGTCGCTCGGCGCGTCGGTATTGGCCACCGAACGCAGGGTGCCCAGACGTACCGGACCGTTGCGCAGCGACAATTCTTCGCCCGCCGCCGGCGCCTTGATCGCCAGACAAATACGCATCCCAGGGCCGAGCCAGTATTCCTTGCCCAACGGGCGCGGTTCGACCGGGTTGCCGTCCAGCGCATAGATCTGCGCTTCGACGCCGGGAATGTTGATGCGATAAGTCAGCGTGTTGTCGAGGTTGAGCAAACGCACCCGGGTGATCTGCCCGGCCGGCAGTTCGATCACCGGGGTCGGCACACCGTTGATGGTCGACAAGCGCCCCGCCGTACCGCCACGCGCCGCTTCACGGGGAATACTGAATTCGACGAAATTGCCTTCGTCATCGATGTGCCAGTTCTTCAGGCTCAAGGTCTTTTCGTACTTGAAACCGGTCGGCTCGCGCTCTTCGATGATCAAAGGCCCGACCAGCCCGCGCCCGAGCTCTTCGCTGCTGCTGACGTGCGGGTGATACCAGTAACTGCCGGCATCCGGCACGCGGAACTTATAGTCGAAGTACTCGCCCGGCAACACCGGCAGCTGCGACACGTACGGCACGCCGTCCATTTCCAGCGGCAGACGAATGCCGTGCCAGTGAATGGTCGTCGCCACCGGCAAGTGGTTGATGAAACGTACCCGCAGCCATTCACCCTGGCGCACACGCAACTCGGTGCCAGGCGCCGACGGGCCGAATGCCCAGGCCTCGGTCTTGTGCCCCGGCACCAATTCGACGTCCAGCGGTGCGGCGATCAGTTCATAGTCATGGCCCGCCTCGGCGTCGGCCATTTTGCCGAGCCAATAACGCGACGCGCCCCCCGCCCCGACACCAACGACAACAAGACCGGCCAGGCCACCGAGGATTTGGCGACGGGTAAAGGACATGAACTCAACTACCTCACGTATCAGCAGCAGGCCCTGAAAGCCTGCAAAAGGCGAATACGATACACCTGCGGTTGAGAAACAGTAAGGGCGACCTGAGGCCGCACATCACCTGCCGGCTTAAGATCGCAGCCCGGTAATCAGGTGCACCACGCCGTCCGCCAAAGGCATCACGCCCGCGACACCGGCGGCGCTCAACGCGTTCGGGTCCATGTGCGACACATCACGCAACACCACCCGTACCCGCGTCAACGCCAGCGGTTGCTGGGACTGGAGGTTATCCACACCCCCCAGCGCCGCGACAATGTCGCTGCTCAATCCGTCACTCGGTTCGGCCGCCGCTGCGGGTGTATCCACCACCAGATCCGGGGTCAGGGCTTTCCAGAATGCCTTCTGCAATTGATCGAACATGTTCAGTTCTCCAGAACCCGTAAAGTATCGACGGTTGCCTCATGAAACAGCTGCAACGCCTCCCGCACCTGCCCGGCACTTTCCAGACCGAGCACCTGCTGCGCGATGACCTGACAATCCGCCAGTTCCAGCTCGCGCACCGTTGCCTTGACCGGTGCAATCATCGGCACACTCACCGACAGTTCATCCACACCCAACCCCAGCAACAGCGGCACCGCCAGACGTTCCGAAGCCATCGCCCCGCACACGCCGACCCATTTGCCATGGGCGTGTGCCGCCTTCACGGTCGTGGCGATCAGGCGCAATACCGAGGGATGAAAACTGTCCGCCTGACTGGCCAGACGCGGGTGATCGCGATCCATCGCCAGGGTGTACTGCGTCAGGTCATTGGTGCCAATCGAGAAGAAATCCACCAGCGGTGCAAACAGATCCGCCATCAACGCCGCCGCCGGCACTTCGATCATGATCCCCAGTTTCGGCCGTTGCGTCAGGCCTAGCGCGAGGATTTCCTCGTCGAGCATCTGCCGCGCCAGACGCAGCTCCGACAGTTGCGTGACCATCGGCAACATGATGTGCAAACGCGTCAGATCGCAGCAGCCGAGCATGGCCCGGAACTGCTCCCGCAGTAGCTGCGGACGCTGCAGACACAAACGAATGCCGCGCACGCCCAGGAACGGGTTGGTTTCGCTGTCCATCGGCACATAGGCCAGCGGTTTGTCGCCGCCGACATCGAGGGTGCGCACCACCAGATTGTGCGCAGGCCCGACACAGCGAGCGATAGCGCTGTAAGTGGCGACCTGTTCGTCATGGCTCGGCGCGTGGTTGCGGCCCAGATAGAGAAACTCCGAACGCAGCAGGCCGACGCCCGCACCGCCGAGGGCCATGGCCTGCTCGGTTTCCAATAACGAGGCGACGTTGGCCGACACCTCGACGTGATGGCCGTCACGGGTCCGTGCCGCAAGCGTTGCGCTGGCCAGTTCATGCTCATGGCGTTGACGCTGTTGTGCGTATCGAGCCTGCCACTGCCCGACGACCCCAGGGTCGGGATGTATATGTAATTCACCCTTATCGGCATCGAGCAATATTGGAGTGCCGTTACTCAGCGCGAGCATCTGCACCGGCACCCCGCAGATCGATGGCAGACCACAGGCACGGGCGAGAATTGCCACGTGACTGGTCGCGCCGCCCCCGACCGTAGCGAAGCCCAGCACCTTGCTGGTATCGATGCCGGCGGTCTGCGACGGCGTCAGTTGATCGGCGATCAGAATGCATCCTTGCGGCAACTCCAGCGCCTGCTCGCCAATACCCAGTAGCAACTTGAGGACGCGACGTCCGACATCGGTCAGGTCCGCCGCCCGTTCGGCCAGCAACGCACTGCCCAGTTGGCGAAACATCGCCGCAGTTTCTTCAGTGGCCGCGCGCCAGGCGAACGCCGCACTTTTGCCCTCACTGATCAATGCCTGGGCCTGATCGAGCAGGCCCGGGTCTTCGAGCAGTTCCTGATGCGCCTTGAAGATCTCGGCTTCAGCCTCACCCGTCGCGGTGTCGCGCAAATGCTGCAAGGCCAGATCCGCTTCGATCAGGGCATTGGCGAGAGCCACACGCTCCAGGTCTGCTCCGCCGCCAAACTCGCTGACGTCAAACACCGGTTCGCTGATCTGCACCACTTGGCCCAACGCCGAACCGGGTGACGCACAGACGCCACGCAGAAGAGTCAGAACCTCGGTTTCCACCACCTCGACAGGCGCCGCCGCCGTCACCGTTTCACCGCAGCCTTCGGCCAACAACCGGGTCAGCGCATCGATTGCCGCGTCAGCGTCTTCGCCCACCGCACTGAGCTGCACGCTGTCGCCGAACGCGGTCTGCAACGCCATGATCGCCACCAGAGACTTGGCGTTGGCCTGAGCCTGCTGTTTATGCAGGTAAATCTTTGCCGCGAAAGCCTTTGCCGCTTGCGCGAACACCGCTGCCGGGCGCGCATGCAGACCGTTGGGATTGGGCAGTTTCAACGGCTGTGAAAACACCGTCGGACTGTCTGCCGCGACTGTCTCTTCACTGATCGCCTGTGCGCTGACAAGCTCAAGCAACGGCTGACCTGTTTCGACCCGCCCGCTCGACGCGACCAGCCAGGTAAACGGCTCACCGCTGACCACCAACATCAACGTCATCAGGCTGCGCGCATGTCGGGCAATGTAGTCGGCGTCGAACTCGATCAGCGCCTGCCCGGCGGCAACCCGTTGCCCCTCTTCGACCAGACGGGTGAAGCCTTGCCCGCCGAGGTTCACCGTATCCAGGCCGATATGCATCAACACCTGTACGCCATGCTCATCGGTGATGCTCACCGCATGCCCGCTGACCTGCACGTTGCTGATGACCCCGGCCAAAGGCGCGCACAAGGTCGATGAGGTCGGATCGATGCACAGACCGTCGCCGATCACGCGCCCGGAAAACACTGGATCGGGCACTTGCTCAAGCGCCATCAGGACACCGGACAAGGGAGCCAGCAGTTGCAAAGGTTGGGGTGTGGCCATGACGTCACCTGCAGTTTTTATGCTTTGAAGTGCCCATGGAGCGCGACGCTCCATCAGCATCGCTTATTTCCACCAGTATTCGACCTGCAATCCGACATTCGCACCGTGACGAGCACTGCCGAAGGCGCCGGTATCGGAGAGTGCCGAGCCTTTGGCCAGTTGGTTGGCCGCACGTTTCGCCGCCTCGTTCCAAGTGGCGTACGTGTAATACAGACGCACCTCGGGTCGCGCCCAGAACTCCGGGCCTTTGGGCGACCAGGTCGGGGCAAACGTGAACTTGCTCAGTTTGCGCGTGCCACCCGGGGCTTCAACTTGATCGTGGCCCAGTTCGGTGACCAGTTTGAAGTGTTCGCTGAGCGCGTAGGCGGGACGCACACCCAGAGAGATCCAGTTCTGGTCGACACCGTCCGGACGAATGTCTTTCTGGTACACCGCCGCAATCTGGCCACCGAAACGCGGCGTCACTTGCCAGTCGAAAAATTCGACGATCCGGTAACTCTTGTTGCTGTCGTCCAGTTTGACGTTGCCGGTATAACCCAGCCCGGTGCCCGGCCCCTCACCGTATTGCAGCGCGAGTTTGTTCTTGCCGCCGAGGAAATCCGTCTGCACATGTTGCGTGGTGATCGCCCAGCCCCGGTGGGCATCGCGGCTGTCGGGTTTGTCGATATAACTCAAGCCGAACTCCAGCTCACCGCCAGGGTTGGTCTTGAACCCGGCGACGTTGAAGTCGTGCCGATTGATGTAGTCCTTTTGGTACAGGTTGTCCTTGCGCGAAAAGGCGTAGCTGTACTTCAGGTCGCCGATCAATACGTCCTCGATCCCGCCCCCGGTGGCGCTCTGGTTCCAGTAGTAGAAGTCGGAAATATGGATGTCATTGCGCTTGTAGTAACGGCGCCCGGCCCACAGAGAACCGCCATTGAGCGCGGGCATCGCCGACCACTGTGCGTAGGCCTGCGGCAAGCGTATCGAGCCGTTGTCATCTTTGAATGTGGGACTGCGGTCGTAACGGTTATACAGCGAAGCCATGCCATCGACACTCAGGACCGAACCGTCGTCGAGGGTGTACAGATCCTGACGCAACTCCAACTCACCGTATTGCTCGCATTCGTTACCCAGACGATATTTGGTCTGCGCCCCCGGTAACTGGAAGCACGACTGACCGCTGCTGTTGACCGACGTGCCGACGCCGCTGCGCAAATAGCCGCCAAACTCCAGCGCTTGTGAAGTCGGCGGTAAGGCCAGGCAAAAACCTGCGACTGCAAGGCTGCGATTTATTGTTGTTTTCATAAGCCACCCCATTGTTTTTATTGTCTGGTTGCATGAATTCGGCGCGCAGAAATCCCCCGCGCAATGCTCTGCGTGTTTTTTTGAAAGCTGTTTTTTTAGTTAAGGATCAGGGATCGATCAGGTGCAGAACGAAGGACTCGTAAGGCCGTAACGTCACCTGGCGTTTGCGCAACGGCCCGTCCGGATAGTTGCTGATCAACGGGCGCTGGCTCATTGACTCGCTGATGACCGTCGCCGGCAATTCCACTTCACAGGTTGTCCCGTAGAAGTTGTTCACCACCAACAAACGCTCGGCGCTGCCTTCACGTACATAGGCCCAGACTTGTGGATGTTCGGGCAGTAATTGTCGGTACACCCCCTCGGTCATCAACGATTCGCGGCGACGCAGTGCGATCAGATTGCGGTAGTGATGGAGTACCGAATCGGGGTCATCGAGCTGTCTGGCGACGTTGATCTGCGCGGCATTGGCCGGCACTCCGATCCATGGCTCGACACTGCTGAAACCGGCGTTCGGCCCGGCGTCCCAGTGCATCGGCGTACGGCCGTTATCACGGGATTTCTGCTTGATTGCCGCCATGTTGTCGGCATCACTGCTGCCGGCTTCGCGCTTGAGGCGAAAGATGTTCAGCGTCTCGACATCGCGATAATGCTCGATCGATTCGAACCCCGGATTGGTCATGCCCAACTCTTCGCCCTGATACACGAACGGCGTGCCCTGGAGAAAATGCAGCGCGGTGCCGAGCATCTTCGCCGAGCGTTCGCGATACTCGCCGTCATTGCCGAAACGCGAGACCACTCGCGGTTGATCGTGGTTACACCAGAACAGCGCGTTCCAGCCGCCACCGGCCTGCATGCCGGTCTGCCAGTCGGACAGAATCCCCTTGAGCTGGAGGAAATCGAAATCGGCGCGCACCCACTTTTGCAGGTTCGGATAATCGACTTTCAGGTGATGAAAGTTGAAGGTCATCGACAGCTCTTTGGATTGCGGATTCGAATAACGAATGCAGTGTTCGAGACTGGTCGATGACATCTCGCCGACATTGATCAGGTCGTGCCCTTCGAAGACTTCGCGGTGCATCTGCTGCAAGTACTCATGGACATTCGGCCCGTCGGTATAGAAGCGTCGACCATCGCTGCTGTCCTCGGGAAAGTCTTCCGGCTTGGAGATCAGATTGATCACGTCCAGACGAAAACCACCCACGCCCTTGTCCCGCCAGAACTGCATCATCCGGAACACTTCAGCGCGCACCTTGGGGTTGTCCCAATTGAGGTCGGCCTGGGTGTGGTCGAACAGGTGCAAGTAATACTGACCGGTCTGGGCTTCGTACTCCCAGGCCGAACCGCCGAATTTGGATTCCCAATTGTTCGGCTGATCGCGCCAGATGTAGAAATCACGGTAAGGGTTGTCGAGGCTGCTGCGCGCCTGCTGGAACCATACGTGTTCGATCGAGGTGTGATTGACCACGATGTCGAGCATCAGCTTGATTCCGCGCTTGCCCGCTTCGGCGATCAGCAATTCGCAGTCGGCCATGCTGCCGTAGCTCGGATCGATGGCGTAGTAATCGCTGATGTCATAGCCGTTGTCGCGTTGCGGCGAACGCAGGAATGGCGTGATCCACAAGCAGTCGACACCCAGCCACTGCAGGTAATCGAGCTTGGCGACGATACCGAGCAGATCACCTGTCGGGTTGCCGGCGTGGCTATGAAAGCTCTTCGGATAGATCTGGTAGATCACCGAACGTTGCCAGTCTTGCATGGCGCAACTCCTTCAATAATGTCAGGCAACCCGATAACCGGGGCGGACAATCTTCATGCTCAGTGCACAGGTCAGAACAAACGGCACGAGCATGGCAATCAGCATCCCGAGCACAAACATCGGGATGTACTGCGGAATGATCGAGATGAAACCCGGCAGACCACCGACGCCGATGGCCGAGGCCTGAACCTTGTTCAGCGACAGGAACACACAGCCCAGCGCCGAGCCGGTGAGCGCGGCGTAGAACGGAAACTTGTAGCGCAGGTTGACGCCGAACATCGCTGGCTCGGTGATCCCGAAGTAGGCGGAAATCGCCGAGGTCGACGCCATGCTCTTGTCCCGCGCATTACGGGTCATCCAGAACACCGCCAGGGCGGCGCTGCCTTGGGCGAGATTGGACATGACGATCATCGGCCAGATAAAGGTGCCGCCCTGGGTCGAGATCAATTGCAGATCGACCGCGAGAAACATGTGGTGCATGCCGGTGATCACCAGCGGCGCATACAGCAGACCGAAAATCGCGCCTCCGACCATCGGGGCCAGATCAAACAGCATGACCAGCCCTTCGGTGATGAAGATGCCGATGTGGCGGGTCACCGGGCCGATCACTGCCAGCGCCAGCACGCCGGTGACGACGATGGTGGTGATCGGCACCACGAGCAATTGAATGGCGTTGGGCACGCGCGCCCGCAGCCATTTTTCGATGACGCTCATCACGTAGGCGGCCAGCAGAATCGGCAGGATCTGCCCCTGATAACCGACCTTTTCCACCTGAAACAGCCCGAGAATGTCGAAGTACGGCAACTGCTGCCCGTCGAGCCCGGCCACGGCCTTGCCATAGTTCCAGGCGTTGAGCAGATCCGGATGCACCAGCATCAGGCCGAGCACGATGCCGAGGATCTCGCTGCCGCCAAAACGTTTGGCCGCCGACCAGCCCACCAGCGCCGGCAAAAACACGAACGAGGTGTTGGCCATCAGATTGATCAGGCTCCACAACCCGTCGAGTTTCGGGTAGGCATCAAGCAGGGTCTGCCCGTCAATGAACATGCCTTTGGCACCGAGCAGATTGTTGATGCCCATCAACAGGCCGGCAATGATCAGTGCTGGCAGGATCGGCATGAATACATCGGAAAACACCCGTACCAGACGCTGCATGGCGTTGATCTTTTCGGCGCTTTTCTGTTTGACGTCAGCGATGGTCGACGCCGCGAGACCGGTCTGGCGACGCAGTTCGGCATAGACCTTTTCCACTTCGCCCGGACCGATCACCACCTGATACAAACCACCGGTGAAGAACGAGCCCTTGACCAGATCGATCTGATTGAGCGTGGCAGTGTCGACCAGGCTCGGGTCCTTCAGGGCCAGTCGCAACCGCGTGACGCAATGGGCGGCCTGTTCGAGGTTGTCGCTGCCGCCGAGGCTTTGCAGCAATTGCCTGGCGATATTCGGGTAGTCGTGGCTCATGCTAGTTCTTCCGCTATGGATTGTTGTTATTGGCAGCACGCCGAAGCGAAAAATACTCGTCTGTACGAGTTAATGCAACAACTCGTACAGACGAGTTTGTTTATGTATGCTCCTGCCAGACCGAAGACGAATTTTCCTACTCAGCCCTAAGGTGATTTCCATCGTCCACATGGACAAAGCCCTACCCTGGCCTTAAGGTTCGAAGCTTTGAGCACAGTCGGCACCGAGCCTACCCATGAGCAAATACAACCAGATCTATAGCGATCTGCTGGCCAACATCACGACTGAACGCCTGGAGCGCGGCGCCCGCCTGCCTTCCGAAACCGAACTGATGGACAGCTATCAGGCCAGCCGTGGCACGGTGCGCAAGGCCATCGAATTACTTCAAGAGCGTGGCTTTCAAGAGCGTGGCTTTGCGCAGAAAATCCACGGCAAAGGCACCTTCGTGCTTTCGACCAACCCGATCGAGTTTCAACTCGGCGGCATCGTCAGCTTTCAAGAGACCTACCCGCGCCTGGGCAACGACGTCAGCACCGAAGTGGTCGAGCTGAGCCAGATCCCGCTCGAAGGCGCCCTGCTCGAGCACATCCACGCCGAACCCGGCAGCCTCATCACCCGTATCAAGCGTGTGCGGCGCATTGACGGCAAACGGGTCATCCTCGACATCAACCACTTTGTCAGCGAAGTGATTCCCGGCCTGTCCCTCGACATTGCCGAACAGTCGATCTATGCGCATATCGAACAGACATTGCAGTTACAGATTGCCTACGCCCAACGCACCATCGAAGCCGTGCCGCGCAGCAAGGACGATCAACTGCACCTGGACCTCGACGGCCAGAGCCATGTGATCGTGGTCAGCAACCAGACCTTTCTTCAGGACGGTCGGCAGTTCGAGTACACCGAATCGCGGCACACCCTCGACAAGTTCTACTTTTCCGACGTGGCTCGGCGCTGACCCCGACACATTTCCAACGATCGTGTGCGGTACATATGTAGTGCACTCCCCTTGAGCGAATCGGCCATGCTCGGCTCTCATTTCTCAAGGATGGAGAAAGCATGTACGCCACCCAACCACGTCCTCTGCCAAACGCGGCAGACAAAGCGGCGCTGAAGCGAATCGCCTATACCGTCGTGCAGAACTGCCCCGGTCTGCAGGACGCCGCCCATCAAGCGGCCCGTGATCTGCTGGAAGCCAAAGGCTTGTCGAGCCTTGATCCAGATCAGGTTTATTTCCATCGTTTCAAGACCGCCCAAAGCAGCACCCGCTCGTTTACCGGCTGGGAGCACATCCGCGAAAAACCCTACGAATCGATGACCCTGACACAGTTGGTGATTCATCGTTTTCGCACCACCGACCAGGACAACGCTGATCTTCTCGATCTGTACGGCGGCTTCTACACCGAAGGTCCGCAGGGCGAGAATTTCGACGAGAAAAATCAGGTGCGCCTGCACGGCAACGAGGTCTTGAACGCATTCTGGAGCCTCGATTTCAGTGGTCACTACACCGCCACTCTGACGGACTTCTGGAACAGCCACGCTGACGACTTCCGCACATTGGCCAAGTGCAATTTCCTTAGCCGTGCGGTGCAGGCCCTGGATCTTGGGCAGCTCACCGGCAGTGACTTTCAATGGCTGATGGACTCGGTGGTGGGGCCTGTAAGCTGGCCGGTCACCCTGAGCATGCTGCACACGAGCCACACGGCAACGGGGGAGGTATGCGCCTTCGACATTGACGGGCACGTCGCCACGCAGCTGCTGCGCATCGTCGACCCCGCCGGCCGGCAGATTATCTATCTGCCCAGTGAAGCCGAAGCCTTCGTGGTCAAGGAAACGCCGGCGGACCTGCATTGGTGGGTTCTGGATCAGCTGAACGACGCAAAACGCCGCGCGACCTTCCTGAATCATTTTGCCCTCGCCGATCGTCAGCACATGAGCGAGAACATTACCGATCTGATGAATCGCCTGGTGGCCACCTGGGGCCGGGCCGACCATCACCTGATCAACCGCACAAACCAGGTGCTGAGCGATGATGCATTCAGCTGGCTGCGCGACACCACACGTCAGGCGATGTTTGCTGAAGCTCACCTGTCGCTGACGTCCAATGGTGATCTGCGCAAAAAACTGTGGATCGGCTACTTGAGTGCAGGCCTCAAGGTGTTTGGACCGATGGCCACTGTCGGATGGCCGCTGGCGTTGCCGGTCATAGGCGCGACCATCGCCAGCATGGGCCTGAATATCGATCAGGCGCAGAACGGCAAGAGCAACGCCGAACGCAAGGCGGGCGTATTGGGTGCGGTATTGAGTGGCATCAATCTGTTATTCAATCTTCCATTGCTGATCGGCACCGGGCCGATGCTGGAGGTGGGCGCCGAGGTAGAAGCGGCAGAGGCCGCAGAAATGGCCGAGTACAGCGAAGCCTTGAATCCCTCCGCCGAAGCCGCCCCCCCATTGCAGATCATGGTGCCGGACGATCTCGACATCACCGTGCCAAATATCGATGAAACGACGCTGATTCCGGCGCAGAACGCTCCACCGCCCCCGGTGCCCGAACGCTATCAATGCAACGAACTGCTCGATGGCGCGGCACTCGGCGAGGGATACGGGAAATTCCACGGCGTGTACCGTCTCGACTCTGATCCTCCCTATGCCGTTCTGATGAATGACACTCCGTACTATGTCCGCTACTTCGCCAACTCTCGCGGCGGTGGCGATTGGGCAATCGTTGACCCGGAGCGTCCCAACCAGCTTGTTCACGCCTTGCCGATCCGCCTCAATGGCGAAGGGCAGTGGGAGCGGATGCCAGCCCTGGGCCTCAAAGGTGGCGGCCAGTGCATGGGCAAACAATGCACCCCGGATCTCGAACTCGACACCTTCGAACCTGTATCACCCGAGGCGGCCGCTCCACCGGCGGAAGAACTGCAACCCTCGACATCGCGCCCCCCGCGTCCTGTAACCAGCGCCTACGACATCGATCCGCCGGTGCGCCGTTCCATTAAAAGCTGGGCGTTGAACCTCAACGAAACCCATGCCCAGTTGCAGCCCGACGGAGAAGGCGGTTTTGGCATGGATGACCCGTTCGAATTGTATGCCGCCGGCAAACGCAAGCTGCTGCAAAGTTCGGCCCGAGGCTTTTTCAAGAATCTGCCGTGGATCATCCAGCCTACGCGTCCGGCAATCCCCGAAATCAGCCGTCTGATGCCGCTGGCCGATCTTGTCGATGGCATTTTTGAAAGTGCTTCAGGGCTAGTGGTGGGAGAAACCCTTGATCGCATCGCCAGCCTGCGTTTTCTGATTGAAAGCATGCCGGCACTGGCCCGCCACGCGAAAACCCTCTACATGCGCGGGCTGCTCAGTGACTTCGCTCAGGTTGAGCTGAACCGCTACTTCACCAGCGGCAACATGACCGTTGATTTGCGCACTTACCTGAGCAGCCTGGGCACCGATCCCGCCAGTCGATTCAACCCACTGGAACTGGTCCAGGTCGCGCGAGCGAACGGCGTTCGGGTCCAGGCGATCGACTGCGCCGCCAGCTACAAAATGAAAACCCCGCTGCCCTCCGTCGACGAGCAGATGATGAGCACCTATCTGACAAACGACATCATGACCGGCGACGTCTACCTCAACAGCCCGGGAAAATGGATCGTAGTGACGGATGCTCACAACACCAATACCTTCAGAGGACTGCTGGGCATCAGTGAATTGAAAGGAGCAATCGGTCTGCGAATCGATGAAGTCGGCATTGGTGAAGAGCTGGGTGTGGATGTCGATCCGGGTATTGAAGTGCCACGCGGCAGCTCGCCCGGTGGCACTGTCAGGCAAGGAAATCCGGATCTGCTTCGCGCCGACTTGCGCTTGAAAGTTCTGGCACCCGAGCTGGTCTGGAGCGAGGAGACGCTGGAGAATCTTTTGTACCGGCGCGGCATGTATCTGCTCGAAAAAGCGGGCGACAGCTACACCCTGATCCACCGCAGCAAACAGGGCATGCTCCAGCGCACTCCGATATCTCGATTGAGTGACGGCAAGGTCTCCCTCCACCGACCTGCGTGGCAGCGGGTGAATGACATTGAGTTCGCTAACCTGAAGGAAATGTCTCAACGTTTGTCCGATACCGGGCTGATATTGCGTAGCCGGATCCCTGTTTGAGGCTGATCGGTATTAACCAATCTTCTGCCGAAGCAGCTTGTTACCGTTGAAACAGGCAACCACCTGCCAAACAAAGACAACCTTACGTAGAATGCCGGCGTGGCTATGGAACACCTTCCTTCTAAACCTCCTATGACCTAGGGGTTTCGCTCTCCACACTGCGCCTGCTTCTTGCAGGCGTTTTTACATCTGCTGTAGACACGATGCTGCAGCTCGTCCATGACGGCGATCAAAGGAGAAATTCAAGTATGAATCAGGAGCTGTTCCTGCGTCGCCGCAGCAAAGTTCACGTCCCGATGGGTTCTGGCGGTGCTACGCGCGCCCAGGTCGCGTCGGCTGTCCAGGAAGTCGCGGCGTTCCGATGCGTACTGTCAGAGCCTCTGATCGAGCAAATCGGCATGTTGTCAGCCACAGAACTCAAGTACTGGCTGCGCGATATTATCAGAGTGCTTCGCCGGCAGACTGGTGCTCACGTGCACCACCGGCCGTTTTATCCAGACTTTCCAGAGCATGTTCTAGCGGCCTCCGAGGCGGAGTTGTACCTTAACGCCGTCATCCACTACCTCACGCTTTGGCGATTACCAGCGACTGAACACGCTCGACCTCCGATGCTGGAAGGCAACTTCATTTCCCGCGTTATCGAACCGGGAGGCGTCGCTGAATTCGAGTCACTGCTTGAGCCGCTGGTTTCATCGCGCACCTCGCTCTCTGAGGAGGAAACGGCCGATGTCGTCTGGTTTATCCGAGAGTACAAAAGCGATGTGTTCCGTCTGCTGCCAGAGACCATTGCGTTCCGGGAAATCCGTGCACAGGTTGGCGGCGCGCTGATTCGGTATGTCGCCAGCGATGCACGTGTGGACGCATTCCTGCAGCGAAACGTCGAAACAGCAACTGATGTGCTACGACTGGCGGTCGCGTTGAGTGGCGGAGACGTGTCGCTGACGACAGCTACGACACGCTTCAAAGCAATGAAGCGCTCGATGCGCCGTCTATTATTGCGCCTGCTCGATAACATACCCAACGCAGCAGAAGACGTGATGCGCCATGCTGAGCGCTGGAAACGTCTGGCTGAAGTACTGCATCCCGGCGATTACGGCGATAAGTACCCACAAGCTCTAGCCGTTATCACGGCAGCGCGCCGTAACGAACCGCCCATCACATTTAATTCACGTGTCGAAAGATTGCTGGCCCAGCGTGACATCACCGCGCTCACGCTCCTGTTACAAAGCCGTCCCGGTGAGTTCGCACGAAGACTAGACGTGACCCTGCGCCGCGCGACGGAAGCAGACTCGGTACTCGACGCGTTCGAGGCGGTTGCAGAACAGGTGTCCTCGCCTGTCCTGTTGCAGGTACTGGTCCAGGTTCGCGCCCCGCGCCCCTTGCTCCTGCGGGCGTTCACACCGAAAGGTTCATTCGCCAAAGTCTATGCCATCAAGGATCGACGCGAACCTCTCACACCTGAAGTATTGGCGCGTGCAGCCCGCATCTGTGAGGACGCGCTCGTACAACGTTTTGCGTCATTGCCGCCGCTAGGCCGCTGTTACATCGATCCAGCACTACACGAATACAAGGTTCCGCTGGCGCAGCGCGCCGCATCGAAATCGCTACGTACGCTGGTTCGGGGCTGTCGGCTGCCAATGCCCGACACACGTTTCATTCGCCTGTTCCTGTGGTGGAAGAACGGTCGTGCCCGTACGGACATCGACTTGTCCGCCGCATTTTTCGACGCCAATTTCGTATTCAAAGATACGGTCGCGTACTACAACCTGAAGGGTTACGGCGGCTACCACAGCGGCGACATCGTCGATGCGCCCGACGGGGCTTCGGAGTTCATCGACCTCGACCTTGATGTTCTGGTCGAGAAAGGTATCCGCTATGTCGTCACGTCCATCAACTCTTTTACTCAGCAGCCGTATTGCGATCTTCCGGAATGCTTCGCTGGCTGGATGGCGCGCACTGATACGGCGTCGGGTGAAGTATTCGAACCGCGCTCCGTGGTCGATCGCATCGATATCGCCTCCGATACAGTGATTTGTCTGCCATTCGTGATGGACTTGCAGGAACGACGCATGATTTGGGCCGATCTGGGGCTTACTTCATCTCCCCGGTGGAACAACGTCGACAAAAACCTCAGCGGGGTATCGTTGATGCTGCGGGCCTTGGTGCATACACCACGCCCGGATCTGGAAACACTTTTCGACTTACATGCTCGAGCGCGGGGAAAACGAGTGGATTCGCCGCAGCAGGCAGAGGCAGTGTTTGCGCCAGATCAAGGGCTGACGCCGTTCGATACAGATCTCATTCGATCCCAATATCTTTGATACCGGCGACAAGTGCCTGGAGGACGCCGGACAAACGGTCCTCCTCCATCACCCCCACTCAATTATCAATAGTGGGCAATATGCGGTAGCCGGCTAGTGCACTCCCCTTGAGCGAATCGGTCATGCTCGGTCTTTGTTTCTCAAGGATGAAGAACGCATGACCTCCCCCGAACGACGTCTCCTGCCAAACGCAGCGGACAAAACTGCCCTCAAAGCGATTGCCACGACGATCGTGCAGACTTGCCCGAGTCTGCTCGACGCAGCCCGGCAAGTCGCCAACGAACTCCTGGCGGACAAAGGCCTGTCCGGCCTGGATCCCGACCGGATTTACTTCCACCGTTTCAAAACGGCGCAGAGCAGCGCGCTGACCTTCACGGGTTGGGAACATTTGCTCGAAAAGCCTTACGAAACGCTCACCCTCACGCAGTTGGTGATCCATCGCTTTCGTGCGACTGATCAAGACAACGCAGACCTGCTTGGCCTTTACTGCGGCTTCTATTCGGATGGCCCGGAGGCGGAAAACTTCAATCAGAGCAATGAAGTACGGTTGCTTGGCAGCGATGTTCTGAAAGCGTTCTGGGACGTCGACTTCAGCGCGCGCTACACAGGTCAACTGACGACATTCTGGCAAACCTCGTCGGATAACTTCCGCGCCTTGGCAAAGTGCAACTTTCTCAGCCTGGCGGTGCAGGCGCTGCAACAGGGTGACCTTGACGGGACTGATTTTCAGCGCGTCGTCGCCTCGGTTATCGGGCCCGTCACCTGGCCCGTTACCTTGCAAATGCTGCAAGCGTTGCACCCGGTCGGTGCTGAAGTGCGGGCGCTGGATCTCGATGGCCAGGTAGCCTCCAATGCGCTGCGTCTGGTGGAAGACAGTGGCAGGCAGACCCTTTACTTGCCAGGCGAAGCCCAGTCATTCCTCTTGATGGACAATGAAACGGATCTGCACTGGTGGATGCTTGAGCAGATGAATTCAGAGGACAAGCGCACGGCCTTTCTCAAGCATTTCCCGCTGGCTGAGCGCAATCACATGACCGAAAACCTCACCGACCTGATGAACCGTCTGGTGAGCACCTGGGGCCACAGCGATCACCGAATGATCAATCGCAGCAACGTCGCGATCAGCGGTGACGCATTCACTTGGTTGAGCGAGTCGACACGCACGAGCATGGTTGCCGAGGCGCATCTGGCGCTCACTTCCAACAGTGCCCTGCGCAAAAAACTCTGGATCGGTTATTTGAGTGCCGGTCTGAAAGTATTCGGTCCGATGGCAGCAGTGGGCTGGCCTGTGGCGTTGCCTTTGATTGGCGCGAGCATCGCGAACATGGGATTGAACATCGATCAGGCCGTCAACGGCACTACGCCAACCGAACGCAAAGCCGGTGTCACCGGCGCAGTGCTCAACGCGATCGACATTGTGTTCAACATTCCGTTTCTGATCAGCACTGGCCCACAACTTGAAGTGGGCCCACAGGTGGAGTTTGCTGAAGCTGAAGAAATGCGCGGGTTGATCGAGCTCACTTCGCCTGAACCACCATTCTTGCCGCCTCGGGATCTACCGCCAGTCACGGCGGTTGATCCAGAGGCGGCCGTTGAGCTGGCAAACGAAATCCCCATCGAGACGACCCTCGCATCCAGCCAGCAGTTGGCCACGGCTGCTGCGCGCCAGGGTTCGTCTTTTCCAAAGATTCCTGCCAAATATCGATGCAACGAGTTACTGGCACAGCGTTCTGTAGAAGCAGCGCCAGGCAAATATGAGGGTATTTACCGCCTGGACAAGGAGCCGGGCCATGCCATCGAAATGGAGGGTGCCGCGTACTACGTGCGCTATTTTGCCGACTCCGAAGACGCCGGCAACTGGGCCATCGTCAATCCCGAGCGGCCCAATCAGTTCGCTTACTCGTTGCCAGTACGCTTCGGTAGTAGCGGCAAGTGGGAACGCATACCCGCGCTGCGTCTCAGGGGAGGAGGCCAATGCGTGGGCAAGGCGTGTTTCCTGGACACTGACCTGACCTCGTCCTCGGCCCCGGATCCGGCCACGCCGTCCGCGGAGCTTCCCCTCGTCGAACCGGTTTCACCGGTTGCGCGGCCGTTGCGCCTGGTTACTCCTCTCAACGACATCATCGGAATGGACCTGGCGAAAATGAAAAGATGGGCAATGAACTTGCCCGAGACTTCCGTCGAGCTTGCCAGTGCAAACCAGGGTAAATCATCAACTACCGATACGTATGCAGCCTATTTCCGCGACAGACGCACGTCCATGCTAAACGAGGCCAAAGAGTATTACTCAGAACTGAACTGGACCAACCTGCCCGCGCGACCAGTCATCCCGCAAATCGATGCCGAGATGCAGGCCGCTGAGTTGATTGATCGCATCTTTGCCAATACCGATGGGCTGGTCGTCGGCGAAACACTTGATCGCATCGCCAGTATGCGTTTCATGATCGAAAACATGCCGACGTTTTCACGGCATATCCGCACACTATACGTACGTGGTTTGCTGAGTGATTTTGCCCAGGAAGATCTCAATGACTTTTACCGCTCGGGAGAGATGTCAGAGGATCTTCGAGGCTACTTGTCCAGCCTGGGTACCGACCCTGATGAACGATTCAACATCCTTGAACTGATCAAGGCTGCTCAGGCCAATGGCATCCGGCCCCATGGGCTTGAAGTCGCGCACAGTTACAAGTTGAAGGTACCGCTGACTTCGATCGAAGAGCAGATGATCCACGCCCGGCTCGCCAATCAAATCATGTGGGGTGACGATCTCCTCAACAAACCAGGGAAATGGGTTGCCCTGGTCGACGCAACGAACACCAATACCTTCAGAAATCTGCCAGGCATCAGCGAACTCAGAGGCGGCATCGGTTTACGGATCGAAGAAGTGGCGTCCACCGAAGTGGCTGACATCAGAGTCGACCCGGGACTGGAAGTCGCTCGAGGTCCGTTTGATAACGGGGCAACGACGCGCAACTCCTCCGACGTCTTATACGCTGATCTGCGCTTGCAGATCGCAGCACCTGTACCGCAATGGACTGAGGCAACAGTGAACACACTGCTGAATCGCAACGGCATGTTCATGTTCGAAAAAACGCAAAATGCATACACACTCGTGCGTCGCGACAGTGCCAGCAATATTGTTCGAACAATGGTGAATCGCAGAAGGGACGGTCAGGTTTACATCTGGGCACAGACGATGCCGCGGATCAGCGGCATCATGTTCCGTGACCTCGGCGCGTTATCCCAGCGCTTGATAGAGATCGGCTTGACCCTGCAAAGTCGCTTACCCAGCTGACTGTTTTCAGGGTATGAAACGAAAAAACCCTTGGCTTCAGGCCAAGGGTTTTTCGTTAATCAACCTGCAGCGGGATCACTCCCACTCAATGGTCGCCGGCGGCTTGCTCGACACGTCGTAAGTGACGCGGGAGATGCCTTCGATTTCATTGATGATGCGGCCGGAGACGGTTTCCAGCAGTTCGTAAGGCAGGTGAGCCCAACGCGCGGTCATGAAGTCGATGGTTTCCACGGCACGCAGGGCAACCACCCAAGCGTAACGACGGCCATCGCCAACAACGCCAACCGATTTCACTGGCTGGAACACCACGAACGCCTGGCTGACTTTGTGGTACCAGTCGGCTTTGCGCAGTTCTTCGATGAAGATGTGGTCGGCACGACGCAGCAGGTCGGCGTATTCCTTCTTCACTTCACCGAGGATGCGCACGCCCAGGCCCGGGCCCGGGAACGGGTGACGGTAGACCATGTCGTACGGCAGGCCCAGTTCCAGGCCCAGACGACGGACTTCGTCCTTGAACAGTTCGCGCAGTGGCTCGACCAGTTTCAGGTTCATCTCTTCCGGCAGGCCGCCCACATTGTGGTGCGACTTGATCACGTGGGCCTTGCCGCTTTTCGCGCCAGCCGACTCGATCACGTCCGGGTAGATGGTGCCCTGAGCGAGGTACTTGATGTTTTCCAGTTTGTTCGACTGGGCATCAAAGACGTCGATGAAGGTGCGACCGATGATTTTGCGCTTCTTCTCCGGGTCGGCTTCGCCGGCCAGGTTGTTGAGGAACTGCTCTTCAGCGTTGGCGCGGATCACTTTGACGCCCATGTTCTCGGCGAACATGGCCATCACTTGCTCGCCTTCGTGCAGACGCAGCAGGCCGTTGTCGACGAAGACGCAGGTCAGTTGGTCGCCGATGGCTTTGTGCAGCAGCGCAGCAACAACCGAGGAGTCAACGCCGCCGGACAGACCCAGCAGCACGTTGTCGGTGCCGACTTGTGCGCGGATGTTGGCGATGGCGTCTTCAGCGATCTTCGACGGCGTCCACAGGGCTTCACAGCCGCAGATGTCGAGGACGAAACGCGACAGGATACGACCGCCCTGTTTGGTGTGGGTCACTTCCGGGTGGAACTGCACACCGTAGTAGCCACGGTCGTCGTTGAACATACCGGCGATCGGGCAGCTTGGGGTGCTGGCGAGGATGTGGAAGTCTTCCGGCATCCGGGTGACCTTGTCACCGTGGCTCATCCACACGTCGAGGCCGAACAGGCCGTCAGCGTCGATGTGGTCTTCGATGCCGTCGAGCAGGCGGCTCTTGCCAACCACATCAACGCGGGCGTAACCGAACTCACGCAGTTCGGAACCTTCAACCTTGCCGCCCAGTTGCTCGGCCATGGTCTGCATGCCGTAGCAGATACCGAAAACCGGTACGCCCAGGTCAAACACGGCCTGTGGGCAACGCGGGCTGTCGGCGACGTGCACGGACTCGGGGCCGCCGGCGAGGATGACGCCTTTAGGAGCGAATTCGCGGATCGCATCTTCGTCCATGTCGAACGGGTGCAGTTCGCAGTACACACCGATTTCACGCACGCGGCGGGCAATCAGTTGGGTGTATTGCGAACCGAAGTCGAGGATCAGGATGCGGTGAGCGTGAATATCGAGGGCCATGATTCAGTCTCGTTTAAGTCGTTCAGAAACAGTCGTGATTCAGAAACAACTCGGGGCTGAATCAAACAGCCCCGGTTGCTTACTTTATTGCTTGAAGGCTCAACCTACGCGGTAGTTTGGCGCTTCTTTGGTGATCTGCACGTCGTGAACGTGGGATTCGGCCATGCCAGCGCCGGTGATCCGCACGAATTCAGGCTTGGTGCGCATTTCTTCGATGTTGGCGCTGCCGGTGTAACCCATCGAGGAACGCAGACCGCCCATCAACTGGTGAATGATCGCGCTCAGGGTGCCTTTGTAAGGAACACGGCCTTCGATGCCTTCCGGAACGAGTTTCTCGGCGCCTGCCGAGGAGTCCTGGAAATAACGGTCGGAGGAGCCTTGAGCCTGGGACATGGCGCCCAGCGAACCCATGCCGCGATACGCCTTGTACGAACGGCCCTGGAACAGTTCGATCTCGCCCGGCGCTTCTTCAGTACCGGCGAACATCGAGCCCATCATCACGCAGGAAGCACCGGCGACGATGGCCTTGGACAGGTCACCGGAGAAACGGATGCCGCCGTCGGCGATCAACGGAACGCCAGTGCCTTCAAGGGCAGCGGCAACGTTGGCGATAGCACTGATTTGTGGGACGCCGACACCGGCGACGATACGGGTGGTGCAGATCGAGCCAGGGCCGATACCGACCTTGACTGCGTCAGCGCCTGCTTCGGCCAGAGCCTTGGCAGCGGCGCCGGTGGCGATGTTGCCGCCGATCACCTGCACTTCAGGGAAGTTCTCTTTGACCCAGCGAACACGGTCGATCACGCCTTTGGAGTGACCGTGTGCGGTATCGACTACCACGACGTCCACACCAGCGTTGACCAGGGCTGCGACGCGGTCACCGGTGTCTTTACCGGTACCGACAGCAGCGCCCACGCGCAGACGACCTTGATCGTCCTTGCTGGCCAGCGGGTAGGCTTTGGCTTTTTCGATATCGTTGACGGTCATCATGCCTTTGAGGGCGAATTTGTCGTCGACGATCAGCACGCGCTCGATGCGGTGCTTGTGCAGCAGTTCGCGTGCTTCGTCCTTGCTCGCGCCTTCCTTGATCGTGACCAGACGCTCTTTGGGCGTCATCACTTCACGGACGGTGGCTTCCAGACGGCTTTCGAAACGTACGTCACGGGAAGTGACGATGCCGACCAGGTCGCCATCGTGCAGAACCGGAACGCCGGAAATGTTGTGCATGCGGGTCAATTCGAACAGATCACGAACCGTGGCATCAGCCTCGATGGTGATCGGATCCTTGACGACGCCGGCTTCGAACTTCTTGACCTTACGCACTTCGGCAGCTTGCTGCTCGATGGTCATGTTCTTGTGGATAATGCCGATGCCACCTTCCTGAGCCATGGCGATTGCCAGACGGGCTTCAGTGACGGTGTCCATTGCAGCAGAAACCAGAGGAATGTTCAGCTCGATGCCACGGGTAAGGCGGGTCTTGAGACTGACTTCGTTAGGAAGTACCTCGGAATAACCAGGCACTAAGAGAATGTCGTCGAATGTCAGAGCTTCTTGGCTGATACGCAGCATCGCGGGGGCTCCCGAGCGGGAAAATGGAAGCGCGCCATTATAGTCAGACACCCCCTGCTGTTCAATGTAAAACTCAGCTTAATATCAATGTTGCTGATGTACGGGAAATCCCCGCCCCTACAGCTCCACCTTGACCCAAGAGACAGGTTGATCGAGCCAATCGGCGAACTCATCGATAAAGCTTTGCTTGAAGCCCGCCTCCAGCCAGTTATTGAAGATGAAACCAAGGTTGGAGAACGCGCATTCCTGCAAAAACAGAAAACCGTTGATGTCATCTTCGTGCCCGCATTCCGGGCACGTGAAGTTGTCGGTGCGGCCCGGGAACCAGTCTTCAAGGCTGTCGAACAGTGCTTCGCCGACTTCACGACGGCACTCGGCGCAACCAGCTTCTTCGAGGAAGCCCTTGGCCGGCGTGTAGATGCAGCGCTTGGTGACGATCTCCAGCCCGTTGATCGGCTCACCGAATGGCAAGGCTTGCGGGTGCAGGACCACAGCACGGGCGCCATCGGCAATCGCGTAAGCCATGCGGTTGCCGGTGCGGCCACAGGTGGTCAGCTCTTCTTTGATGATGTTCTTGCGCACCAGCCAGCGCACGATCGCCCGCGCCCGGGGTTCGTGGACCGGCAGGGTGGAGATTTTCGGGACGATGATGCTTTGCGAATTCATGGTGCAGCCTGCGACGTCAAATGGAAATTCTGCGGTGCTCACTCCGCCGCCATCGCGGGCAAGCCCGCTCCCACAGGGATCTCGTTCGGTCACAAATGTTGTGTACACCAGAGAAACCTGTGGGAGCGGGCTTGCCCGCGATGGCGTCAGTGCGGCCGGCAGCTTAATCCCTGACGAAATCCGGTCAAGTGCTGAGGTAGCGTCCGATCAATGCGAGCCCGCTCGCCAGCACCAGCCACGTCACCAATCGCACAAACGCCTCGCGCGACAGGCGCATGGTCAATCGCCGCCC
Organism: Pseudomonas sp. GM24; assembly: GCF_000282235.1. Classification (NCBI taxonomy): domain Bacteria; kingdom Pseudomonadati; phylum Pseudomonadota; class Gammaproteobacteria; order Pseudomonadales; family Pseudomonadaceae; genus Pseudomonas; species Pseudomonas sp. GM24. Next base: position 23,322 of record NZ_AKJR01000156.1, read on the forward strand.
GATCCACAACCCCAGCGCCATGGCCGGCAACAGACACAGCGCCAGCATCAACAAGGGTAGCTCGGCATATACACCGGCGATAGCAAACAGGCTCAAACGCACCACCGTGCTGCAACTGATCAACGCACTTTGCGTGGCCCGCGCCGCATCCTTCGGCAGCCGACTATTCAGATAGATCGCATAAAGAAACCCGCCACTGCCAAACAGCGCCCCAAACAACCCGCCCACCGTCCCCATCGGCACCGCCCATGCCGCCGACAATTGCGTTGGCCGCGCCTTCACCCACAAGCTGTAAATCGCATAGGCGCTGATAAACAACCCCATCAACAACAGCAATACATCGGATTTGAGGTTGAGCAGAAAAATCACCCCCAGCGTGCAACCGACTGCCATACACGGCAGCAGCCGCAGCAACTCGGGTTTGGCCACATCCCGCCGCGACGGCAGCAGATTGCCGAACGCCGCAACAAAATCCAGCAGCACCAGCAACGGCACGATTTTCGACAACGGCATGAACAGAATCAGAATCGGCCCCGCCACCAGCGCCGTGCCGAATCCGGCGATACCGAACACGATGTAAGCCAGGGCGATCCCCAGCCCGATCACCGCCCAGCCGCCGGTGCCCCATGTCCACTCACTCAACAACCCGGCCACGCTCATTGATCTGCTTCCTTAATAAGCCTGTGATGACTTTAGCCAGCGCCGAGGGTTGCGACTAATATCTTAAAAGTCGCTAACCCATCTCAAAAAGGCATGCCTGATGCTTTCAACCCGTCAACTGCGTTACTTCGTCGAAATCGCTGAGTGCGGCAGCTTCAGTTCGGCAGCCGAACGGTTGTTTGTTGCGCAATCGGCGCTGAGCCGGCAGATCAAGGACATGGAGACGCGGCTGCAAACACCACTGTTCGAACGAACCGCGCGCCAGCCTCGCCTGACAGCGGCAGGCGAGGCGTTTTTGCCGCGCGCCAGAAATCTGCTCAATGAGTTGAGCAAGGCCAGTGCCATGGCCACTGAAGTCGGTAACGGTCAGCTCGGCACATTGCGCCTCAGCCACTCCAGCACCGTGTCGATCAGCGGACGTTTGCTCGGTGAAATCGGTGCGTATCTGCAGCAACAGCCTGGCGTGTCACTGGATATCGGCCAGTTGTCTTCCGAGGCGCAACTGGAAGAGTTGGCCGAAGGACGCCTCGACATCGGCCTGCTGCGCCTGCCCGTGTTGCGCCAGCGCGAAGGTATTCAGATTGTCCCGCTGTTTACTGAACGGTTGCTGCTGGCGGTACCGATGGATCATCGATTGGCCGACGCTGAACGTGTCGATTTGGCACAACTGAAGGACGAAGCGTTCATCTCCATTCCGCACCCGCAACGCGGCGGCTTGAGTTACCTGTGTGCCGACCTGTGTATGCGTCAGGGTTTCTTCCCGAAAGCGGCGCGGGTGATGTCGCGCAAGACCACGCAATTGCAGTTGATCCAGGCCGGTTTCGGCATCGCCCTGCTGCCGGAATCGATGCAGGACATCGCCCCGAGCGGCATACGATTTCTGCCGCTGACCGATCCCGACTGCCACAGCACCGTCGCCCTCGCCTATCGACAGGATCCCACCCCGCTGATCCAACACTTTATCAAGGCGTTCACCAATCCCTTGTAGGAGCTGATGAGTGAAACGAGGCTGCGATCTTTTGATCTTGACCGCCAAAAGAAAGATCAAAAGATCGCAGCCTTCGGCAACTCCTACAGGGGATCGTGTATTGCATTGGAAATTAGCTTTAAACTGCGCCCCATGATTAAAGATCCCTTTGCAAGACTTGGCCTGGACCGTGAAGTCCTGACCGTCAGCCAACTCAACGGCCGCGCGCGGGTGTTGCTCGAAGACGTGTTCAGCAACATCTGGGTCGAAGGCGAAATTTCCAACCTCGCCCGCCCGGCGTCCGGCCACATCTACTTCACCCTCAAGGACAGCGGCGCGCAGGTGCGTTGCGCGCTGTTCCGGCAGAACGCTGCGCGAGTGCGTCAGGCGTTGAAGGACGGCCTGGCGGTCAAGGTGCGTGGCAAGGTCTCGCTGTTCGAAGGCCGTGGCGACTATCAACTGATCCTCGACACCGTCGAACCTGCCGGTGACGGTGCGCTACGTCTGGCCTTCGATGCCTTGAAAGAAAAGCTCAGCGCCGAAGGCCTGTTCAGTGCCGAACGCAAAGTGCCGCTGCCCGCGCATCCGCAGCGTATCGGCATCATCAGTTCGCCGACCGGCGCGGTGATTCGCGACATCATCAGCGTGTTCCGCCGGCGTGCGCCGCAGGTGCAACTGACGCTGATTCCGACTGCCGTACAGGGCCGCGAGGCCACCGCGCAAATCGTCCGCGCGTTGAAAATGGCCGATGCCCGTGGCTTCGACGCGCTGATCCTCGCCCGTGGCGGCGGCTCGTTGGAGGACCTCTGGTGCTTCAACGAAGAAGCCGTGGCCCGCGCCGTCGATGCCTGCGTGACGCCAATTGTCAGCGCCGTCGGTCACGAAACCGATGTGTCGATCAGTGACTTTGTCGCTGACGTGCGCGCACCGACGCCGTCCGCCGCCGCTGAGTTGCTCGCGCCCGATTCCAGTCACTTGATCCGTCAGGTCGAAAGCCTGCATCGCCGCTTGGTGATGCGTATGCGCGATCGCTTGATGCGTGATCGCCTGCGCCTGGAAGGTATGGCCCGTCGCTTGCGTCATCCCGGCGAACGTCTGCGCCAGCAGGCTCAGCGTCTGGATGATCTGGACATGCGCATGCGCCGCGCTTTCGAGCGTCATCTCAACACTCGCCGCGAACGCTTGATCCGCCTGGAAACCCGCCTCGCCGGGCAACATCCGGGACGGCAACTGGCGATGTTGCGTCAGCGCCTCGACAGCCTCGCCGAACGTCTGCCCCGGGCCATGCGCGAAGGCCTGAAAAACCGTCGCCTGCAACTGCACAGCCAAATGCAGACGCTGCATGTGGTCAGCCCGCTGGCAACGCTCGGGCGTGGTTACAGCATTCTGCTGGATGAGCGCGGCCAGGCGATCCGCAACGCCGCGCAAACCCACACCGGCCAGCGTCTCAAAGCCAAACTCGGCGAAGGCGAACTGCAAGTGCGCGTCGAGGACAATCACCTGACGCCTGTCACCCTCTCTTTACTGGACTGATCAATGTCGCGTTTTCTGGCTCCACTGTTTCTGCTCTGCCTGACTTTCAATGCCCACGCTGACAGTTACATCACCCGGCTGCTGAACAAACCGGTGCCGGGTGGCGTGGCAGTGGTTGATCTCGGCTCAGCCGCGCAGGCACCGAAAGCCACGTATCAAGGCAAACCGGTGCTGGTGGTGAAAGAGCAGAACAACTGGCTGGCGATTGTCGGCGTGCCGTTGACTGTGAAGCCGGGCGCGCAACAGATCAGCAGCGGCGGGCGCAATCTACCGTTCACCGTGGGCAACAAGAAATACCCGGAACAGCGCATCACCCTGAAGAACAAGCAGCAAGTCAATCCGGACCAGTCGAACCTCAAGCGTATCGAAGGTGAACTGGCCGAGCAGATCAAGGCCTACCGCAGCTTCAGCCCGAACACGCCGAGCAATCTGTTGCTGGACAAACCGGTCAACGGGCCGCTGTCGAGCAAGTTTGGCGTGCGTCGTTTCTTCAATGGTGAAGAGCGCAATCCGCATGCCGGCCTCGACTTCGCGGTGCCGGCGGGCACGCCGATCAAGACCCCGGCGGCGGGCAAGGTGATCCTCACCGGCAATTACTTCTTCAACGGCAACACAGTGTTTGTCGACCATGGGCAAGGCTTTATCAGCATGTTCTGCCACATGTCGAAGATTGATGTGAAGGTTGGCGATCAATTGGCGCGGGGCGCTGTGGTCGGCAAAGTTGGCATGACCGGCCGCGCGACCGGGCCGCACATGCACTGGAATGTCAGCCTGAATGATGCGCGGGTGGATCCGGCGATTTTCATTGGTGCGTTTCAACCTTAAAAAATAGAGCGAAGCTTAAGGCCTCATCGCGAGCAGGCTCACTCCTACATTGGACTGGTGTTGTGAACACGATCAACTGTAGGAGTGAGCCTG
>NZ_AKJR01000157.1:0-56794 GCF_000282235.1 Pseudomonas sp. GM24
GTAGCCTTCGGCAACTCCTACAGGGGGGAGCGCATTCCAATGTAGGAGCTGCCGAAGGCTGCGATCTTGTAACGGTTCAGCTACCGCTCTCGGTGCGGCGGCTGCTCACCTCAGCCGGCACATCATCCCCGGCCATGCGCTTGCGGAACAACGCCGCCCGCGCCAGCAGCAAGGTCGTCACCGGCACAGTGATCGCCAGCAAAATCGGAATCAGCCAGGCATGTATCACCGGCCCGGATTTCAGCGCCGAGAAGCAGATGATCGACGCCAACGCCACACACCACGCCCCCAGCGTTGAGGCCAGTGCCGGCGGGTGCATGCGCTGGAAGTAATCCTTCATGCGCAATAACCCGATTGCACCAATCAGCGCGAACAGACCGCTGAGCACCAGCAGGATCGCCACCGGAATCTCGATCCATAGCGACAATTCAGCATTCATTCGATCACCTCGCCACGCAGCAGGAATTTCGCCAGAGCAAACGAGCCGACGAAGCCGAACAGCGCAATCAGCAGCGCCGCTTCGAAGTAAGTATCACTGGAATAACGAATACCCAGGGTCAGCATCATCAACATCGCGACGATGTACAGGTAATCCAGCGCCAGGACTCGATCCTGTGCCGACGGGCCTTTGAACAAACGCACCAGCGTCAGCACCATGGCCAGCGAGAACAGGAACAGCGTCAGCAGGATGGCGTTCGACAGTAATGGGCTCATTCGAAAATCTCCATCAACGGCCGCTCGTAGGTGGTCTTGAAGTGCTCGATGAATTGCGCTTCATCATCCAGATCCCAGACGTGCAGCAACAGAATGCTGCGGTCCAGCGCCAGCTCCGACCACACCGTGCCGGGCACCACCGTGCAGATCATTGCCAGGGTCGCGAGGCCATGGGCATCGCGCAGGTCGAGCGGCACTTTGACAAAGCCCGAGCGAAGCGGGCGACGACCGGCGTTGAGCACGCCCCACGCGACGATGAGGTTGGACACCACCACGTCACGACCGACGAGGAAGAACAGGCGCAGGATTGTCCCGGGGCGGCGAATGCGTACCTGTTTCGGACGCAGTTTGCGCATCATCAACGGTGCAGCAAAACCCAGCATCGCGCCGAGCAGCAGATTGCCCGGGCTGATCGACAGGTTCAGGGTCAGCCACAGAACGCACAATGCCAACGACAACAACGGTGCAGGAAACACGCGCTTCATGGCTGCACCTCCAGCATCGCCGATTTGGCTTCCGGACTCGGAACAGCGCGGGTGCCGAGCACCGCCATGACGTATTGCTGCGGGTTGTTCAGCGCCTCGGCGGTAGCTTGGGTGTAGCGCAGCAGCGGTTCAGCCTTAAAGGTCAGGACGATACTCAGCCCCAGCAACAGGAAGATCGGCGCACATTCGAGTTTGCGCAGCAGCGGCGAAGGGCGCTCCTCCGGCGTCCAGAAGCGCTGGATGCCGAGGCGCGAGAACGCCATCAACGACGCGAGGCCGGTGAGGATCAGCAGCGCCAGCAACGCCCATGCAGCGATGGAAATCGGCGCAGCGGTGCCCAGGCCCAGCGGATTGAGCAATGCGCCGATCAGGCTGAGTTTGCCGATGAAGCCAGACAGCGGCGGCATACCGATGATCAGCAGCGCACAAGCAATAAAGCTCAGGCCGAGAAACGCCATGGTCCACGGAATGACCTGACCGACCACGGCTTTCTGCTCGTCATCGAGGTTGATGCCTTTGGGTGGTTGCAGGGATTCCTGCGGGCGCGGCAGCAGTTCGCTTTCATCCTCTAGCGGGATCTCATTGGCGGAACGAGAACGTTCGATCAGCTCGGCCAGCAGGAAAAGCGCGCTCAATGCCAGCGTTGAGCTGACCAGATAGAACAGCGCTGCGCCGATCAGGTTCGGTTGGGCGAAGCCTACGGCGGACAACAGGATACCGGCCGACACCAGAATGCTCAGGCTGGCCATGCGCTCCAGGCGTTGCGCGGCGAGAATCGCCAGCGCCGCGCAGGCCATGGTCGCCATGCCGCCGTAGATCAGCCAGTCGCCACCGAAGAATGCCGACGCTCCGGCCTGCCCGGAAAACAGAAGGGTCCACAGGCGCAGCAGGGTGTAGACGCCAACCTTGGTCATGATCGCGAACATCGCCGCGACCGGCGCACTGGCCGAGGAGTAGGCCGGCACCAGCCAGAAGTTCAGCGGCCACATACCGGCCTTGGCCAGGAACGCGACGGCGAGAATCCCGGCGCCGGCATGCAGCAAGCCACGGTCAGCTTCCGGCACCAGCGGAATCTTCAGCGCCAGATCGGCCATGTTCAACGTGCCCGTGACGCCGTAGATAAGTGCCGCGCCAATCAAAAACAGCGAAGAGGCCAACAGATTGATCGAGATGTAATGCAGCCCCGACGAGACCCGCGCCCGACCCGATCCATGCAACAGCAAGCCATAAGACGCGGCCAGCAGCACTTCGAAGAACACGAACAGGTTGAACAGATCTGCCGTCAGGAACGCGCCGTACAGGCCCATCAATTGAATCTGGAACAACGCGTGGAAGCTCGAACCGGCGCCATCCCAACGTGCCATGGCGAAGAGCAGGGCGCTGACGCCGATGATCCCGGTCAGCACCAGCATCAGCGCCGACAGCCGATCGACCACCAGCACGATGCCGAATGGCGCCTGCCAGTTGCCCGGCAGGTACACGCCGATGGAACCGGGTACGCCAGTGGTTTGCGTCCACTGCAGCAACAGCACCGAAATGAACAGACCGACGACGCTGGAGAACAGGTTGATTTTCGCCTTCAGCGGTCGGTGCCGCTCGCCGAGCATCAGCATGATGGCGGCGGTCAGCAGCGGCAACAGAATCGGTGCTGCGATCAGGTGAGTCATTGCCATCATTCTTTAGGCTCCCGGCCGTCGACATGGTCGGTGCCGGTCAGGCCGCGCGAGGCGAGCAGCACGACGAGGAACAGCGCGGTCATGGCAAAGCTGATGACGATCGCGGTGAGTACCAGGGCCTGTGGCAGCGGGTCGGTGTAGTGCAGCAAATCCTGGGTGACGCCGTCCTTGATCACCGGCTCCTTGCCGATGAACAGGCTGCCCATACTGAAGATGAACAGATTGACGCCATACGACAGCAGGCACAGGCCCATGACCACCTGGAACGTCCGTGGCCGCAGGATCAGCCAGACGCCGGACGCGGCGAGCACGCCGATGGCGATTGCGATGACTTCTTCCATCAGACGGCTCCTTTGCTGGCGACGGACTTGGGCAGCGATGCGGTCTTGTGGCCCCGCACCGATTGGTGGGCGAGGGCGGTGAGGATCAACAGCGTCGAACCAACCACCACGCCGTACACGCCGATATCGAAGAACAATGCGCTGGCGATATGGATGTCCCCCAGCACTGGCAAGCTGAAATGCCAGGTGTGGGTGGTCAGGAACGGATAACCGACGACCATCGCCCCGAGGCCGGTAGCGGTGGCAAACAGCAACCCGGTGCCCATCCAGCGCAGTGGCCGCAGGCTCATTTGCGCCTCGACCCACTGTGTACCGGCGACCATGTATTGCAGGATGAACGCCACCGACATCACCAGACCGGCGACAAAGCCGCCACCCGGTTGGTTGTGCCCGCGCATGAACAGGTAGAACGACACCACCAGCGCAATCGGCAGCAACAGGCGCACCAGCACGGCCGGTACCATCATGAAGCCGAGCGCGGTGTCGCTCGCCGAGCGCGGGTTGACCAGATCGGTGACCACGTCCGGCGCCAGCAAGCGTTGCTGGGCAGGCAGTTGCAGGCTTTCTTTCGGTGGGCGGAAACGCCGTAGCAGGGCGAATACGGTCAGCGCCACGGCGACCAGCACGGTGATTTCGCCGAGGGTGTCGAAGCCGCGGAAGTCCACGAGCATCACGTTGACCACGTTGCTGCCGCCGCCTTCAGGCATGGCGCGGCTGAGGTAGAACGAAGAGATATCGTTCGGCGTCTGCCGCGTGAGCATGGCGTAGGACAGCAGCGCCATACCGCCGCCGACGGCAATCGACAGCAGCAAGTCGCGCAGACGACGAATGCGTGCCTTGCGCAGGCTGCTTGGCAGTGGCGAGACTTCTTCGATACGGCGTGGCAACCAGCGCAGACCGAGCAGGATCAGCACGGTGGTGACCACTTCGACTGCCAGTTGCGTCAGCGCCAGATCCGGTGCGGAGAACCAGACGAAGGTGACGCAGGTCATCAAGCCGCAGACGCTGACCATGGTCAAAGCAGCGAGACGGTGATACTTGGCCTGCCACGCGGCGCCGAGGGCACAGGCAATCGCCAGCAGCCACAGGGTGACAAAGACGATGGAGCCGGGAATCTTTGGCCGGTCGCCCCAGCTCAGGCTGCTGTGCAACATCGGGATCAGGCCGGCGAGCACCGCCGCCAATACCATCAGGAACAATTGCATCTGCAGACGCTTGGTGCCGAGTCGCCGCTCCAGACGTCGGGCCAGGCGCATCATCACCACGAGGCTGCGTTCGAACAGGCGCTTGCCGTTGAAGCGGCCAACCAACGGCGGGTATTTGAAGCGTCCGCGCTTGAGCTGATTGCGCAGCAACAGATAGACAATGATGCCGCCGGACATGGCGATCAGGCTCATGATCATCGGTGCGTTCAGGCCGTGCCAGATCGCCAGGCTGTATTCCGGCAGTTCGCCGCCGACGACGGGCAATGCCGCTGCCGCTAGCAATGGACCGACGATCTGCGCCGGGAAAATCCCCACCAGCAAGCAGGTGAATACCAGCAATTCCACCGGCGCACGCATCCAGCGCGGCGGCTCGTGCGGAGTGTGCGGCAGGTCGGTAGCCGGTGGACCGAAGAACACATCGACGGTGAAACGCAGGGAATAGGCAACGCTGAATGTACCGGCGATGGTCGCGACAATCGGCAGTGCCGCTTCGACCCACGCCGTGGCATTGATGAACACGGTTTCGGCGAAGAACATTTCTTTCGACAGGAAGCCGTTAAGCAATGGCACACCCGCCATCGAGGCGCTGGCAACCATGGCCAGCGTCGCGGTAAAGGGAATCAGTTTGATCAGACCACTGAGTTTGCGGATATCGCGAGTGCCGCTTTCGTGGTCGATGATGCCGGCGGCCATGAACAGCGAGGCTTTGAATGTCGCATGGTTGAGGATGTGGAATACCGCCGCCACGGCAGCCAGTGGACTGTTCAGGCCCAGCAACAATGTGATCAGGCCGAGGTGGCTGATGGTCGAGTAAGCGAGCAGACCTTTGAGATCGTTCTGGAACATCGCGCAATACGCACCGAGCAACAGCGTACAGGCGCCAGCCCCACTGACGATGTAGAACCATTCTTCGCTGCCGGACAGCGACGGCCACAGGCGTGCGAGCAGAAAAACTCCGGCCTTGACCATGGTCGCCGAGTGCAGATAAGCCGAAACCGGTGTCGGCGCCGCCATCGCGTGCGGTAGCCAGAAATGGAAAGGAAATTGCGCGCTTTTGCTGAGCGCGCCAATAAGAATGAGGGGTAAGAGGATAGGGTAGAGGGCGTGTGCACGAATCATGTCGCCGGCGGCCAGGACCTTGTCGAGGTCATAGCTGCCGACGACATGGCCGAGAATCATGACCCCCGCCAGCAGGCATAATCCGCCGGCACCGGTGACCATCAGCGCCATGTACGCACCGCGACGGGCGTCCGCGCGGTGGTGCCAATAGCCGATCAACAGGAACGAGAAGAGACTGGTCAGCTCCCAGAAAAACACGATCTGGATCAGGTTGCCGGAGATCACCAGGCCAAGCATGGCGCCCATGAACGCCAGAAAAAACGCGAAGAAACGCGGCACCGGATCGTCCGGCGACATGTAATAACGGGCATATAAAGAGACGAGGGTGCCGATGCCCAGCACCAGCATCGAGAACAGCCAGGCGAAGCCATCCATGCGCAGAACGAAGTTCAGACCGAGGCTGGGCAGCCACATGAATTCTTCGCGGATCACGCCGCCGTGGGCAATTTGCGGGTACAACATCGCGACCTGGACGGTGCCGATCAAAGCGACCAGACCTGCCAACAGGGATTCGGTATTACGCGCGTTGTGTGGCAGCACCGCTGCCAGACAGCTGCCAATGAATGGCAGAAGCAGTAGAACTATCAGGGACATAGGCTTCTAATCTGCGGAAGTTTGTGAAGCATCATACGTGCCAGCTCCCTGATCACCAAACGCCAGGATGTCTCAGAATCCTACAAAGTAGTCTGGAATTTTCTGTTTGGCATTGTTTCAGGTAGATCGATGTTGCTTCGATTGGCCTCATCGCGAGCAGGCGAAGGCCTGCATTTGGAATGCGTTCCCCTGTAGGCGTGAGCCTGCTCGCGATAGCAATAATTCAGACTAGGAAGGCTTCGGAGCTTTACCCCTGTGCTTCCCGCTCCAGCTCAGCTTCGGCTTCTGCAACTTTGCCCTTGGTCTTCAATTCACTGACAATCACCGCCGCCACAATCAACCCTGCGCCCACCAGCGCAATCGCTGGCAACCGCTCCCCGGCAATCCGCCCGACGATCCCGGCCCATACCGGCTCGCCCGCATAGATCAACGTCGCCCGGGTTGGCGAAACACTTTTCTGCGCCCAGTTCATCGCCACCTGAATCGCCGCACTCGCCGCGCCCAACCCCAGGGCGGTCACCAGCAGCGTCCAGGAGAAATCCGGAATCATTTCCCCGGTAGGCACCACCAGCAGGAACGACAGCACCGATGTGGTTGCCAATTGCACGACAGTCACTCGGCGCACATCGACCTGACCGGCATAGGTGCTGATCAAAATGATTTCGGCGCCGATGGCGATAGCGCTGATCAGCGTGGCGATTTCGCCAGGGCTGAAATTCAGCGCTGCACCGGACGGGCCTGACAGCAGCATCAAACCGGTGAACGCTAACATGATGCCAATACTCGGCATCAAGCCCGGACGACGCCCGAGCACCAGCCACTGCAGCAACGGCACGAACGGCACATACAACGCGGTGATGAACGCCGACTGACTGCTTGGGATCGTTTGCAAACCGACCGTCTGCAAGCCGTAACCGAGCATGATCGCCACGCCGATGAAGGCGCCGGCCTTGAGTTCAAACAGGGTCAGTTCACGCAGATGACGCCATGAGAACAGCGCGACGATAGCCGCCGCAGCGGCGAAGCGCAGGCCGACAAAAAACATCGGGCCGCTGACGGTCATCGCGTGCTGAACCAGCAGGAAGGTACCGCCCCAGATCATGGTGATCAGTACCAGCACGCACTCGGCTTTGCTGAAACGAGAGAAACGGAGAGGAGTGGAGGAGCTGTTCTGCGACGTCATGACCTTGCGCACTTTAAAAAGGAGGCCGCACAATGCGCCCAACGTTGCGCAGTATACTGCCCAACCTCACCGAGTGAGCAATATAGTGCACAAAGATTCAACGCAGCGGGCGTCCGTTCTGCAACACGTCAGCCTGAATGTGCGGCGTCTACGGCATGCCGCCGATATGAGCCAGACCGCGCTGGCAGAAAAGTCCGGGGTCAGCCGGCGCATGCTGGTGGCGATCGAGGCGGGCGAGAAGAATGTCAGCCTGACCACCCTCGATCGCGTTGCCGAAGCGCTGGATGTGGCGTTCAGCGATCTGATTCAAGCGCCGGATGCCCGCGACCCGAGCCGCATCAACGAGGTGGCCTGGGCAGGAACCCACCCGGGCAGCAAAGCGGTGTTGCTCTCCAAAGCCACGGCGACTCGTGAAGTCGAGCAATGGGAATGGTGTCTGCAACCGGGTGAGGTCTACCCGTCGCAAGCAGATGCCGAGGGCTGGAGCGAGCAGATTTTCGTCTTTGCAGGCTGCCTTACCCTGATGCTCGGGGATCAGCCGCAGCACATCGGCACCGGTGAGTTTTTTATGTTTGCCAGCAACCAGCCGCATTCCTATCGCAACGATGGCGAGGTTGCGGCGCGGTTTGTTCGCAATGTGGTGATTTGAATGAGTCAGAGCGCAGACATCCTGATTATCGGTGGTGGCCTCAGCGGCACGATGCTGGCGGTGCAATTGCTACGTCTGCCTGGCCGGCGCAAGGTCCTGATCATTGAGCCGCGTGCGGAACTGGGACGGGGCGAGGCGTACAGCGCGGTCGAGTTGGGACACACGCTCAACGGCAACGCCGCACGTATGAGCGTCGATCCGGATAATCCTGATGATCTGACGCAATGGCTGACCGAGCACATTGCCGGCGGTGGCTGGCCTGAATCGGCCGAGCAGGACGTGCCGGTCAGCGAACTGTTTGCGCCGCGTGGATTGTTCGGCGTCTATGTGCAGCAGCGTCTGGCCGAAGCCCGTAAAGTCGGGGCGCAGACTGGCTCAAGCGTTGAGCACATTCGTGCGGAAGTCGTCGACCTGCAAGTCGATGCCGGTTCGGTGCAGCTCACGCTGAGCAATGGTCAGGCACTGCGCGGTGGCTACGGGGTTTTGGCGACCGGAATGTTCCCTGCCGCGCGAACCCCGCAGAAAACCTCCAGCGGCCTCAACGCCGCCGCGCTTGATCCGTGGGATGTCGCGGCGATGCGTCAACTCGACCCGCAATCGACCGTGTGGATCATCGGCTCTGGCCTGACCATGGTCGATGCCGTGGTGTCGCTGGAGCAGGCCGGGCATCGCGGGCCAATTGAAGTGTTTTCCCGGCACGGCTTGTTGCCCCACGTGCGCCGACAACCGCCGGCCTGGATGGATTTTCTTGGCAGCGATCACAGCATTCGAACGCCACGACAGCTGTTGCGCGAATTGCGTCGGCAATGCCAGGCAGCCATTGCACAAGGCATCGATTGGCAGGCGCCACTGGACACGGTTCGGGTGCATATCGCTCGTTTGTGGAGTCAGGCGACTGACACGCAGCGTCGACAATTCGTACGGCATGTACGGCCGTGGTGGGAAAGTCATCACCACCGTTCGCCGCCGTTGAGTGCGGCGCTGGTTGAGCGTCTTTATAAAGAAGGGCGATTGCGGATTCAGGCGGCTTCGTTCAAAGGGCTTGAGACAAGTCCGGACGGTGGCGTCCGTATTCGCATTCGGCGGCGCGGTGAGTCGCAAACCTGCGTGGTGCAAGGCGCCGCATTGATCAATTCCAGCGGCATCGAGTATGACTGGCGCCGAGTGGCGCGACCGTTGCCGCAGCAACTGCTGGCGCGCGGTCTGGTGCAGTCGGGGCCGTTGGCGTTGGGGATTGCGGCGGCAATCGATGGCGCGGTGCTGGATACCGACGGGCGTGCGGCTAGCCGATTATTTGCCATGGGGCCGCCGTTGCGCGGGATGTGGTGGGAGAGTACGGCGGTGACGGATGTGGCGTTGCAGGCCAAGGCGCTGGCGATGCGGTTGGCGGGTAGGTCAGAAATTTGAGGTGTGCTTGGCGGCCTCTTCGCGAGTAGGCTCGCTCCCACAGTTGAGTGGGTGAATGCAGGCTTTGTGTACACATCCAGACCCTGTGGGAGCGTGCCTGCTCGCGAAATCGGTGGGTCAGTCGACATCACAGCGACTGATCTACCGCTATCGCGAGCAGGCTCGCTCCTACATTTGTAGCGTGGTAACCGAAAGAGTTACGCCACCACTCGATAACACGGCACATACGCCGCGCCGCCCGGCAGTTTCATCCGGTGCTGGGCGACGAAGGCTTTGAGTAGGGCATCGAGCGGTTGCATGATCGCGGCGTCACCACGGATCTGGTACGGCCCGTGTTCTTCGATCAGGCGAATGCCTTTGTCCTTGACGTTACCGGCGACAATGCCGGAGAACGCCCGACGCAGGTTGGCCGCCAGTTCATGCGGTGGCTGGTCGCGGTGCAGTTTCAGATTCGCCATGTTTTCGTGGGTCGGATCGAACGGACGCTGGAAGCCTTCGTCGATTTTCAGCAGCCAGTTGAAGTGGAACGCATCGTTGCGCTCGCGGCGGAACTGCTTCACCGCTTTCAGACCTTGGGTCATCTGCCGCGCCACTTCGGCCGGGTCGTCGATGATGATCTCGTAGTGCTGCTTGGCCGCTTCGCCGAGAGTGGCGATGACGAAGGCGTCGAGCTGTTCCAGATACGGCGCGGCGTGCTTCGGCCCGGTGAGGATCACCGGGAACGGTAGCCCTTTATTGTCCGGGTGCATCAGGATGCCCAGCAGGTAGAGGAATTCTTCTGCTGTACCGGCGCCGCCCGGGAAAATGATGATGCCGTGGCCAACGCGCACGAAGGCTTCCAGACGTTTTTCGATGTCCGGCAGGATCACCAGTTCGTTGACGATCGGGTTCGGCGCTTCGGCGGCGATGATGCCCGGCTCGGTCAAACCGAGGTAGCGACCACCGTGAATGCGTTGCTTGGCGTGGGCGATGGTCGCGCCCTTCATCGGGCCTTTCATCACGCCGGGGCCGCAACCGGTGCAAATGTCGAGGCTGCGCAGGCCCAGTTCGTGGCCGACTTTCTTGGTGTATTTGTATTCTTCGGTGTTGATCGAGTGGCCGCCCCAGCACACGACGATTTTCGGCTCGACGCCCGGGCGCAGGGTGCGCGCGTTGCGCAGCAGGTGGAAAACGTAGTCGCTGATACCTTGCGAGGTGCTCAGGTCGATGCGTTGGCTGTCGAGTTCGTTTTCGGTGTAGACGATGTCGCGCAGGGCGCTGAAGAGCATTTCGCGGGTGCTGGCGATCATTTCGCCGTCGACGAACGCGTCGGCCGGAGCGTTCAGCAGCTCCAGGCGCACGCCGCGATCCTGTTGGTGAATGCGGATTTCGAAGTCCTTGTAGGCTTCGAGGATGGTCTTGGCGTTATCGACATGGGCGCCGGTGTTGAGGATGGCCAGGGCGCACTGGCGGAAGAGGGTGTAGGTGCTGCCGGATCCGGCTTCGCTCAGTTGCTGAACTTCACGTTGAGAAAGGGTTTCCAGGCTGCCTTTCGGGCTGACCGAGGCATTGATTACGTGTCGTTGGGTCATGCAATGATCCTTAAAACGATGTCATCACGAAGCTGAGCAATGGCATCCGAATAGTGTGTATCCATGAATGAAGATGGCACGATCTGCGCTATACCGCCATGTCCCCGTTGGACGCTGAAAAGATGAAAAGGAGCCCCAGCATAGCTAAATCCGCGGCAGAGGCGATAATGCGCCGGCCGGTTTTTTCAGTTAGCCCTTTTGTCGCTCAAGGAAGTCATTTGTGATGTTCGAGATTCAGCCGATGGACGCCGCCACTTTTCGCCAGCAGACGCGACGCAGCACGATCATCATCGCCGTGCTGTTCCTGGTGCTGGCGATGCTGTTTTCCAGCGTGGCCGTGGCGCTGTTTGGCGAGCCTGGCGGCGATAACCTGCGCTTCAATGTCGGTGGGGTGTTTGTGGCATTTCTGCTGACGGCTGCGTTATTGCGCGGGCGTTTCTGGAATCAGAGCTGGATGGCGCCAGCCGTGTACAGCTGGCGACTCAAGCGCAACCTGATGAGCATCACCAATGTGATGCATCAGGTCACGGCGGCGGTGGAGAAGAGCGATGCGACGGCCATGAAAGTGCTGCGTTTCTATCATCTTGGGTTGACGCAGATGCATGAGCTGGACGGTAACTCCAGCGATCATGGGCAGCTGTGGCGGGAAGCCGAAGCGCACAAGGCGCGGATGCAGGCGCAGGGACTCGATACCGAGCAGATGTGCCTGGATCCGGCCTGGCTGGAGGCGTTGAAGCCGACTTCGCGCTGAGACGCCCGCAGTATTACGTATCAGCCAAAGACCAGTGAGCGATGAGTGCCTGCACCGGCGCGGGCCCCATCGCCAACAGCCAGCGCCACTGAACCGGCAGCCAATGCCGCATCTCCGCAGGCAAATACGCCGGCGACGCTGGTTTGTTGTGTCGCGTCAGTCTGAATAAACGGCCCCATCGGGCCATCCTCGAATGTACATCCCAATTGTTCAGCCAGCGGGCTGGCCATGCGTGTGCGTGGCATGGCGAACAGGCCTGCAACGGCGATGACCTGGCCATCGCTGAGCACCACGTCCGCACGCTCGCCACGGATGTGAATGACCGACCGGGTTTCCAGGGTGACACCGCGTCGATCCAGTTCCACCAATTGTTCGGCATCCGGCTCGAAGACTGCGTTGGTGAAGAACGTGGTCGGTCCCCAATCCGGCAGTAGCAGGGCGTGATGAATCGACATGGGTGACGTTGCCAATACGCCGATCGCGCCTTGATTCAGTTCATAACCGTGGCAGTACGGGCAATGAAAAACGCTTTGGCCCCAGCGTTGCCTGAGGCCTTCGATGTCCGGCAATTCGTCGACGACGCCCGAGGCCAGGATCAGTCGCTTGGTGCTGAGCCGCTGTCCGCTCTCGGTGCGCAAACCGAATCCGTTGTCAGTCCGAGTCGCTTCAGTCGCTGTATCCGTTAGCCATTGCACGCTGGGGTAAGCCAGTAATTGTGCCCGTGCTTCGTCAGCAATTTGCCCCGGTGCACGCCCATCCTGGCCGAGGAAGCCGTGGGATGTTTCGGCAAAACGGTTGCGTCGCAGGCCCGAATCGAGCACCAACACATTGCGTCGGGCGCGGGCCAGTTGCAGGCCGGCGGACAGCCCGGCATAGCTGCCGCCGACGATGATGACGTCGTACACCATGAGCGAATCTCCTCTTGAGTTTTCAGAGCACACCGTAAGTTACGAGAAATATTGCTGTCAATAGTCTCGTAACTTCAGACCTTGCAAGCGATACTCGGCGCATCTTCGCAACGGCTTGAAAAAAGGATCATCGATGAGAAACGACACGCGGTTATCGCGCATGCTCCATGTGTTGATTCACATGGCCCGCCATGAAAAGCGCGCGACCTCGGAAACCATCGCCGGCATGCTTGGCACCAACCCGGTGGTAGTGCGGCGCACCATGGGCTTGCTCAAGGAGGAGGGGTTTGTGACGTCAGAGAAGGGCCATCAGGGAGGCTGGGCGCTGGCCAAACCGCTGGCGCAGATCACCCTGCTGGATATCCATCAGGCGTTGGGCACGCAGTCGATTTTTTCCATCGGCTTGTCGACGGATCACCCGGAGTGTCTGGTCGAGCAAGCGGTGAACGCCGCACTGACCCGCACCTTCGATGAGGCGCAGGCGCTGTTGCTGTCGCGGTTGGGCGGCATCACCCTGGCGGACCTGGCAGCGGATTTCGAGGCCCGCTACAAGTCAATCGGCGAGGGTGATTAAAGCTGCGAGGCGGCGCGACGATGTTTCCATGAGCGAATGGCCCGCCCATACACCAACAGGTTGATCGCCAGCACCACGCTGCCGAGCGCCAGTTGAATCTGCGGGGTGAGCCCGGCCGGGTAGATGATCGGCCAGATGTAATGTTCGATGAAGCCGCCGGCGTATTCAGTCTGCCCGGCAGCGTGGCGCATGAGATTTTCCCAGTAGGTCAGCGGGCAGGTCAGGTGCAACACCTCGACCGCCACGCCCCAGGCGGCAGCCGGCAAATGCAGCCACATCAAACGTGGCCATTTGAGCACCAGCAGCCCGCCAAACAGCACGAACAGAATGAAGCACAAATGGAACAGCACCAGCCCGTCGGCTGCGATTCGGTACAGCATGTCGTCTCCCTGACGCGATTGTGAATGGCGCTATGTTACGCCGCTCAGGGCATTAGAGGTCAGTGCGAAAATCAGCGAATTGCGCGCGCACCGGCCGATTTCCCACAAGTGCGCAAGATTGTTCAAGCCAAAAAGACGAAATGGCTGGCACAGTCTGCGACCGTTTTCCTGGTTGAAGAACGTTTATGTCCGACTCACTTATGCCGCGCAGTGCGTTTCTTCGCGGCGCGGCGGCGATCATGCCATTGTCTCTGGCCACCGCGCCGTGGGGACTGCTGGCCGGTTCCATGGCGATTGAAGCTAACCTCACGCCGTTGCAAGGCCAAGGCTTGTCGAGCATCGTGTTTGCCGGTGCGGCGCAATTGGTCGCGATCGGCATGCTCAAGGGCGGCGCGGGGATTTTCTCGATTTTGTTGACCACGCTGCTGCTGACGTCGCAGCACTTGCTGTATGGCATGAGCATGCGTTCGGTGATTTCGCCGCTGCCGGGGCGCTGGCGCATAGGGCTGGGTTTTTTGCTCACTGATGAGTTGTTCGCGTTGACCAGTCAGCATGATCGCCAGCAGTTCAATCGCTGGTATGCGCTGGGCGTCGGCCTGACGTTCTACATCGCCTGGAATCTGTTCACCCTGGCCGGCATTGTCCTCGGCAGCAGCATTCCAGGGCTTGAACACTTGGGGCTGGACTTCTCGATTGCTGCCACCTTCATCGCCCTGATTACACCGGTGGTACGCAACGTGCCGACGGTGGTTTGCGTGGCGGTGTCACTGTTTTGTTCGGTGCTGTTCAGTTACTGGCAATGGGGTTCGGCGCTGGTGTTGTCCGGGTTGGCCGGAATGACTGCCGGGTTTATCTGCAACAAGCTGTATCGGGAGCGCACATGATGGTTTGGGCGGTGATTTTTGGCATGGGGATTCTGGTTTTTCTCAATCGCTATGTATTTCTCGAGCCGCGATTGCCCGTGCGTTTGAGCAGCAATGCGCGGCAGTTTCTCGGGTTTGCGGTACCGGGGATGTTGACCGCTATCTGTGGGCCGATTGTCTTCATGCCGGACAAGCAGCTGAATCTGCAATGGGATAATCCGTATTTGCTTAGTTCGCTGGTGGCGATCGCACTGGTGATATACACGCGCAATACTTTGCTCAGCATGCTGTTGAGCATGGCGTTCTTCTTTTTGCTGCGCTGGTGGTTGTAAGTTGTCTGTTCTACGCTTCAGGCATGCAGGTTTACTGATAACGGGAGGTGCACATGGCGACTGAGCAGAAGCTTCCGGAGACGGATGAGCAAGAGACGGATGAGCCGACTGAAGAGGAAATAGAGCGGGAGAAGCATAAGGAACAAACCTGGAAGCACGATGACGGCAGAGAGCTTTCAGACCCCGATCGCAAGTTTTGAGTGATTTCTACGAAAAAGCCCCGCAAACGCAGGGCTTTTTTACGGTTTCAAAGATCGTCCAACTGCGTGAAATCGGGGTGTGTGGCCCGATATCCCAAGGTTCGATCAATCCACGCATTCAGCTCGTTGACCATCACCGGCGCGTGGCCGGGATACCCTTCAAGTGTGGTGCGCAGGACGCGTTCGATATCGGGTACGGCACGCAGGTTTCGGGTCTTGATGTAGTGGCCGATAAAACAGTCGAGTTCAAAGCGTTCTGTCATCGACAGATAAATACACTCCAGGTCGCTGACCTGTTTGATTGCAAAATCGTCGCGCAACTTATTTCTCTGCAAGGCTTGTAGACGTTAGGGGATTCCTGGTTTGTTGACTCTTTGGTCAACTGGTATACCAAATGGAAATGCGGCGCGCATGCTATCCGTAGTGCATCTAAATGTATGTATGACGGTTGAAATGTCAGACAGGCGGTTAGTTCATTCGAACGTGTGTTTTATGTGCGCCGTCTCAAAAATGAAACAGGGTTTGTAACGGCAGTGATTCGCTTTATGAGTTGCTAAAATTTGCAATGGGTTTATCTCATATAGCGCTGCGTCAAAAGATCGCAGCCTTCGACAGCTCCTACATTGATAGACGCGTGAAGTCGGCAAATGTTTAAGTCTGCTCAATAATCAAACTGGCCCCCTGATTGCGCACGTTACCGACGGCTTTGCCGACTTTGTACCACTCGAACACTTCGCTGCCTTCACCTTCGAACAGCAACATTTGCTCAGCGCGTTCAACGGGTGTCGCCGGGTCGAGCCATTCGCGCACCAACTCTGCGCGGAATACCACCGGTCGGCGATCGTGGACGTCGAGCAGGCCGCCGGCGGCGTCGGCGGTGATAATCACGAAACCGTCGTCATCCCGGGCCGCCGTTTCGGTTGTCGGAAATTGTCCGATGGCGGCGCAGAAAACCGCTGCATGATCCGCGCGACGAATCAGCCAGGGTTGCCGGGTTTTGTCGCCGCTGTCGACCCATTCAAACCAGTTGTCCACGGGCACAATCAAGCGATGTCGCCAGATCGCCCGGAAGAACGGACCATGGGCGACTTTCTCGACCCGGGCATTGATGGGGGGCGGGCGATCCTTGGCCCAATGCGGGCGCCAGCCCCAGCGCAGATTGTCGGCCTGCAGGTGCCGTCCTTGTTGATGCAGGACGGCCAGCGCGGTGGTCGGCGCCGCGTTATAGCGATCAAGCGGCGCATCGCCAACATGATTGATCAACGCGTCGGGAATGCTCAGCACCGCGACGAAGTCATGAATGCCTCGGTACTGCGAGAGTCTTCCGCACATGGGCTGAATCTCCGGTTGGAGATTTCAGCTTAGTCGCTGGCACCTTGGCCGGTGAACGTGTCGCGCCAGCTCAGCCAGCGGCGTTCGAGCATGGCCAGCAAGCCGTCGCTGAGTTTACCGAGCAAGGCGAGCACGATGATCGCAGCCAGCACGATGTCCGGCCGCGAGGTTTCCCGGCCGTCACTGAGCAGATAGCCCAGGCCCTTGGTGGCCGCGATCAACTCTGCTGCCACGAGAAACATCCACGCCAGACTCATGCCGCTGCGCAACCCGGTGAACAGGCCGGGCAGGGCAGCGGGCAGCAATATTCGTCGCACCAGTTGCAAGCGGCTGAAGCCATAGATGCGGCCGACTTCCACCAGTTTGCGATCAATGTTGCGAATGGCCGCGACCACGTTGATGTACACCGGAAAGAACGCGCCGATAGCGATCAAGACAATTTTCGAGGTCTCGTCGATGCCCAGCCACAACAGCAGCAGCGGCACCCAGGCCAGGCTCGGAATGGAACGCAGCGCTGCAAAAGTCGGTTCCAGATAGGCCTCGGCTTCGCGGCTCAAACCGACCCAGGCAGCAAACGCCAGCGCGAGACTGGCGCCAATGGCAAAACCCAGCAACACGCGAATCAGGCTGGCGCCGATGTGTTTCCACAGTGCGCCTTCAGCGAGGTCGGTGAGGGTCAGGGCGATCTCGCTCGGCGCCGGCATCTGGTAGGACGGCAGCCAGCCGATGCGTACGATAATTTCCAGGGCGATGATGATCAGCAGCGGCACGGCCAAGCCTTTGAAACGGCGCTGCCACGCCGGACTGAAACCCGCCGGGCGCTGGCGCGACACGGCAAGTGGCGCGGGCAAGTCTTTGCTGTGAGTGGTCATGGTTGAGCTCCGCTCACGACACATCCGCGACAGCAGCGGATGTGTCGTGAGACTGATCGATTACTGGTGGGCGACGGCTTGCTGCACGCCGCTGTCGAGCAATTGATCGATGACTTGATCGACATTCACCCCACGGCGCACCAGTTCCTCGGAGACCAGAATCGGCGCCGCTGCCTTGGAGGCACTGATGTCCTGTTGGGTCAGTTGCGGGCTGCTCAGATCGGTACGCGACAGTTGCAGCTTGGCTACGTCCAGTGGCAAGCCGGACTCTTTGGCGAGAAGGGCGGCGAACTCATCGGGATTTTTCAGCGCCCAGTCGCGGGCCTGTTCGTAGGCTTTGATCACGGTGTCGATGGTTTGCGGATGTTCTTTGGCGTATTGCTCGGTGACGCTGACCACGCCGTAACTGTTGAACGCCGGGTTGCGATAAAGCAGGCGCGAACCGGCCTGGACCTGACTGGCGGCCATGTGCGGATCGAGTCCGGCCCAGGCGTCAACATCGCCCTTTTCCAGCGCAGTGCGACCATCCGGGTGTTGCAGGTGGACCAGTTCCACGTCGTCTTTTTTCAGCCCGGCCTGTTGCAGGCTACGCAGGGTGAACAGATACGGGTCGGTACCTTTGGTGGCGGCGATCTTTTTGCCCTTGAGGTCGGCGATGGTCTGATATGGCGAGTCCTTGCGCACCACCAATGCTGTCCATTCGGCACGGCTGTAAACGTAGACCGATTTGATCGGGCTGCCGTTGGCGCGGCTCAGCACCGCGGCGAGGCTGGCGCTGGAAGCGAAATCCACGCCGCCACTGTTGAGGTATTCCAGCGAGCGGTTGCTGCCCTGGCTCAGTACCCAGCTGACCTTGGTCTGCGGCAAGGCTTTTTCGAGGAAGCCGAAGTGCTTGAGCACCAGGCTGACTGGCGAGTAATAGGCGTAGTCGAGATGCACTTCTGCCGGCGCGGTTTCAGCCGCGTGGGCGAGCGGTTGCAGGCTCAGTACCATGGCGCTGGCAGCCAGCAGGGTTTTGAGTCGAGGAAAGAACGATGTCATGGGGCGCTCCGGCAAAGGCACAGATTTCTTATGTCCAAAAAGATATTTTTATCGAATGCTTCCTGCATGAATGGAATATTGCAGGCTCTGTGCCATGTACTTGAAAGCGCCGTTTTAAAAGGGCTTGAGGGGATGTTGCAGGATTCCAGCTGTTGCTTGAGCAACACTGTGATTCGTCACTGTTGCCAAGCAAACAGCCGTGATCAACGGTGATGAGCTTATGCGTTAATCGAATTTCAAAACCAGGAAATCACAGCGTTATGGTCTATGCAATTTCCCTTTGCAGGTCAGCCCATGAAGCTTTCTCGTTTCCTGCGCAGTGCGCTAATCACCGCACTGTTTGCCTCGCCGCTTTCCCATGCAGATGAGCCATTGGTCCTGCATGTCGGCGATCAGAACTACTACAACATCCGTGCATCGGTGGAGGCCTCCGGCGTGTTGAAAGACGCGCCTTATACCGTCGACTGGAAACACTTCCAGGCCGCTGCACCTTTGGCGGAAGCCTTGCAAACCGGCTCGCTGGATCTGGGCTTTTTGGGCGATTCCGGTTTTCTGTTTCTGGCCGCCAAGCAGGCGCCGGTAAAGCTGATCGGCGTTTCGCGGCAAAACCCGGACACCATCGCGCTGCTGGTGCCGAAGGATTCGCCGGTAAAAACCATCGCCGACCTGAAGGGCAAGAAAGTTGCCTACTGGCCCGGCGCCTGGAGTCAGCAGTTGACCTTGCGCGCCCTGGAGCAGGGCGGTCTGCCGGAAAACTACGTCGATTTCGTCAAGTTGATGCCGATTGATGCCGCCGCAGCCCTGCCACAGGGCAGCATCGACGCCTTCCCGGTGTGGGAACCGTACATTTCCCAGCAGATCGTGTTCTCCGGCGCACGGCCGATCCTGACCGCAAAAAATCTGATGCCGGGGCTCAGTGCAATCGCTGCGTCGACGCCGTCGATCGACAGCAAACGTGCGGCCATTGCGGATTTTCTCGGTCGTTTGAAACAGGCACGGGCGTGGGTTGATAGTCATACGGATGAGTACGCCGATCTGTGGGCGAAGAAAGCCAATCTCGATCAGCAGGTGTCGCGCCACTGGTTACGTCAGGCGCACATGACGGTTGGACCGGTCGATACGCAAGCGGCGACGGACCTGCAAAGCACCGCCGACTTCCTGTTCAAAGTCAAAGCGCTGCCGGCACCGTTGGCCACCGCCGGGATTATCGACACGTCTTTTCAACAGGCATTGGCGCACTGAGCGAGCGCCGGAACCAAACCCTGTGTACCTTATCCAACCTCCGCTCGTGTATCGGAGCGCAAGGATGGATAAGGGCGAGGGAGTTTTGCCAATCGACAACATGACGGCCGTCGCCGTGCTCAAGGCAAAACATGACATCCGGATTCAAGTTTCTCTGTGCAGCGCTCATCGCCCTCGGGTTGGCCGGTTGTATCGCCGCCCCGATAGAAATGACTGCGCAAACCGAATCACGCCTGAAAACCCAGGCACCGGTGCGCTTTCTGTTGACGTTTGACGATGGCCCCAGTGCATCCAGTTTCTGGAATCCGTCGGCGACGGTGCTCGACAGCCTCAAGGACAATCCGCTGTTGCCGAATATCAAAGCGGTGTTCTTCGTGCAGACGCGCGCGCCACGAGCGGGCAACAGTGACATCGGTCGCGCCATCATGCGGCGTGAGCATGACGAGGGGCACGTACTGGCGTTTCACACGGCCACTCACTGGCACACCAATCATCGCTTGCTCGACCCGCAAGAACTCGAAGAGTCACTGACCAACGGCACGGCTGATATCGCAGCCATCACCGGGGCGCCGCCGACGTTGCTGCGCCCGCCGTTCTGGAATTACGACAAACGCACCTTCGCCGCCTATCAACAGCACGGTTTGCACGTGTTGCTGACGGATTTAAGTGCCAACGACGGCAAGATCTGGGGCTTCAATGCCAGCCCCCGGCGTCGGGCAAACATGCTGCGGCAGTTATCGGAAGTCCGTGAACGTATTGCCCTCGGCGAGTTGCCGACTGTGGACGGGGTGATTCCGGTGGTGGTGACGTTTCATGATCTCAACCGCTATACCGCGCGGCACACGCGCGAATACCTGCAGATTCTGCTCGATAGCGCCGCCGCGACAGGCGTGAAGCTGGCGGACAAGCCTTTCTACGATGATCACGCCGAACTGGAGAAAGCTGCGCTGGCGCGTACCGTGGATAAAAGCTCGGAGCCAGTGAATTTGCCGGGAATGTGGAACTGGATTTGGGATCACGATGCGCACTGAGGGCAGGGTGGAAAGTTGTGATCGGGTTGGCATTTTGTATCGGGCGGGGCACACATTGCTCATCTATGCTCAACCAGTCGATCGACCCGCCTGCGAGGCGTTCACTCATGCTTGCCATTGACGATATCTGCCGGATTGTCGAATCCGGCTTTCCTGCGTTCAAGTGCGATTGCATTCCGAGTTCGCAAGGCCTTTTGCAAATCAAGGTGTACGAGCCGGACAGCGGACGCGTCGAATTACTGTTGAATGGCGTTTCCCCGGAGCACCTCGTCACGATCCGTGACATTTCCAATTTCATCGGTGAATTACGCACCGAAATGAGCGCTGGTCGTCGAGCCTTCGCCGGCTAATGCCTCATAAACGCCGTTGGAACGCTTGAACGATGCGCAGCGTCGCCTCGCTGGTGTGCAGATTGCGCACTGAATCCAGCGGATGCCAGATGCAATCGATGATCTCGTTTTGCGGGCGCACTTGCTCAAAGTCCGGCACGGACGCCTCGTAGACATGGTGCTGCGTGCTGCCGCTGTGCAGTTCCATCAGGTACAGCACGGCGTCGGCATCCAGGCCGGTTTCTTCCTGTAATTCACGTACGGCGGCCTGCGCTCGCGTTTCTCCGGGCTCGACCTTGCCACCGGGCAATGTCCAGCGGCAGTGGGGTTTGCGTACCAGGAGAACGTGGCGATCCTGCTCGCATATAACGGTTGCGCGTACTTTCATCTGTTACCTGTTTACCGCTTGTCACAAAATAGAAATAAAACTGCAATATTTGAGCCGAAGCCTGCGGCAAAGGTTTCATTGAAGTTTGGAGCGTTCGCAGCGGCGAAAAGTGCCGACACCGTGACTGTCGCGGCTTGCGACACTCGGTCGGTATTTCGTGCGAATCAAGGTGTAAGGTAAAAGCGTGAAGCTGGATCTGACCGTTAGCAAAAAATGGAGGTGTCCATGAGCATGCCGATGTTGAACAAGATGCACATGAACGGCTATGACGTGCTTAGCGTGAACAATGGCCCATGGCGGGTTTGTACTCAGGGCGATCGGCTGGCGTCGTTTGGCAGCCGGGAGGAAGCGCTGGCCTACGCCGCCGCCCTGCCTGGCTACAAAAAACGCTCGGCGCGCGCGCAAAGTCACAAAACCCACTGACAGGCTGGCTGTAATGAAAGAGCCCCGGCAATTGTCGGGGCTTCTGTTTTTTGGGGGGAGAGTGGCTTAGTGGACCTTGGTCCGGCTGATGGCGCGGGCTTTCACTTCCCTGGCATAGAGTTGCAGCCGTTCTTCATCGCTTTGCAGCACCTCACAGGATCTCAGCACGCTTTGCGCATCTGCCTCATTGCCGGATTTGCGCAGTTGTTCTGCGATACGTTTCAGGTCGACCGCCGACCATCTCAAGTCCGATGCAACGCTTTGCAGGTCGCGTTGAAGTTCGTGTTCGTATTCATTGAGCCGCATGATCACCTCCAGAACATTCTCGGTAGAAAAGAGTAGTCGCATTTTTCGTCGATGGGCAAAGCCTGTTCGTCAGCACGCTGAACGGTTGTGAAAAGTTGTGCAGATTGCGCCGAGGGCGCGGTGCCACGATGGATGTAGCGCCGCTTACACGCTACATTCACTTTTTTTCAGATCAGGAATACACCATGCGGATATGGATCGGGAGTCTGGCGTTGACCCTGTTGGCAGGCTGCTCGTTGCCGGCGTCGCTGGTGCCGGGTGAGCCGAATATCAGCAAAACCAGCGCCAAGTCGCCCAAAGACTATGCTGCGTGTTTATTACCGTTGTGGCAGAAGGATGTAGCCAAGACTTATCAGACATCGATTTCCAACGGCTACCGCATCACCGCGCCGAGCATCATCACGGCGGACGAGATTCTCGACATCGTCAAATACAAGGACGGCAGCCGGGTTTCGTTGTATCAGGGCCCGCCTTGGGCCAAGTCCGGGTCGTTGCGCCAATCGGTGCGTGACTGCCTGTAACGACGCCTGCAGGGGCAAAAAAAGCAGAAGCCGTATCGTCGGTTTCTGCTTTTTTTTGGCTGCCTGGAGGCTGAAAGGTGTGGATTTGATTCGCGAAATGAACGGTGACAGTTGCGCACGAAGGGTTTTTTCCGTGTGCACTAGGCTTTTAAGGGGCGGTCGATAGTCAGATCGGCCGGTCTTTCAAGGAGTCGCGGATCATGGATGATCTGGTCAAAGAAGTTATCCCGTTGTTGCAGTACTTGATTCCCGGGTTTTTGTCGGCGTGGATTTTTTACTCGCTGACGGCGTTCAAGCGACCGGATACGTTCGGGCAGATTGTGCAGGCGCTGATTTTCACGTTTGTGATTCAGGGAGCAGTTTGGGGAATTGGCTCTTTGTGTTTGTGGGTGGGTTCGAAAGGCTTTTCTGTAGGACGTTGGGATGCCAAGGCCGAAACGATATGGGCATTCGTTGTGTCGGTGACGCTCGGGTTGCTGTCCTGCTACCTGGCCACGAATGACAAATTGCATGGCTGGTTACGCAGTCGAAATGTCACGAAACAAACTTCCTACCCCAGCGAATGGTTCAGCGTTTTTGCCCAACATCATCGTCTGGTCACGCTACATTTGAACGATGAAAGGCGCGTTTTTGGCTGGCCGGTGGAGTGGCCGCCGGAGTCCAGCAGTGGCCAGTTCGTCATGCAAAATCCCTGTTGGCTGGATGCCGAAGGGGCAGAAGTGCCTTTTGGCGCTGAGTTTTTGCTGATAGATTCCGGGAAGGTCAAGTGGGTCGAATTCGGCCCGAAATCGGAGGTTTCTTTATGACAGCCAGAGCACCGCAACCAATGCCGGAATGGGTAGCGCGTCGCTACACGAAAGATGGCAAGCCAGTGGCAAATGCGCAGCCCAAGGCACCCAGTGCTCCACCACCTCTGAAGAACTAGTATTTCTTCAGCCCCAACCCTCAGCCACCGCCCGGCGAATTGCTTCCAGCAACATCGCGAACGCCGGGTTGTCGTTGTTCTCCCGCCAGATCAGATGCAGCTCGCTCTGCACGCCTTCGCCCAGATCGATATCGCGAAACACCACATTCTTGAACACCACACTGGTGGCGCAGCGCGGTACCAACGCCAGGCCCATGCCCGCATTCACCAGTGCCAGAATCGTCAGTGATGAACCCAGCCACTGCACGTAATCCGGCGCGACCCGAGCTGAGCGCAGCATTCCGGTGAGCAATTCGTTGAATGGCGGATACGCGGCATGGGAGTACATCAGGAACGGTTGTTTATCCAGATCACTGACCGCCACTTCAGCCGCCGACGCCAATGGGTGTCCGCTCGGCACCGCCAGTACAAACGGTTCACGCACCAGGCATTCAGTCGCGTAGCCAGGCTCCAATAGCGGCGCACGGGCGATGCCCAAATCGATGCGTCGCGCGCGCAGGGCTTCGTGCTGCTGGTAAGTGTTCATCTCCGTCAGATCGATTTTCACCTGCGGCTGTTTCAGTCGCGCCTCGGCGATCACCTTGGGCAAAAACTCATACACCGCGCTGCCGACAAAACTGATGTTCACCGAACCAATGTCGCCTTCGGCAAACCGCCGGGCGGTGACTGCCGCTTGCTGCGCGCGTTCCAGCAGGTTCTGGGCTTCGATGAAAAAAGCACGGCCGGCGGCGGTCAGCGCGACGCTGCGGGTGCTGCGGGTGAACAGCTCGACGCCGAGGTGATGTTCGAGCAACTGGATCTGCCGGCTCAGCGGCGGCTGCGTCATGTTCAGCCGTTCGGCGGCGCGGCGAAAGTTGAGTTCGGTAGCGACGGTGGTGAAGCAGCGCAGTTGGGTCAGTTCGAACATTGATCTAATCCGGGTATCAATCGAATGCCAAGTTAGATTAGACGGGATCAATGACCCCGTCCATGATCGGCTCAACGCTTCACGCCATCCCTAAAAAAACAAGATCGGGAGTCGCCCTTGAAAACCCTCCAGAGTCCGCTGGACGTCACGGTGCTCGCCCGTGCCGCCGCCAAGGTCAAGCGCCACGTGCTGCCGCTGTTCGTGGTGATGTTCATCGTCAACTACATCGATCGGGTCAACATCGGTTTTGTGCGCAGTCACCTGGAGACCGATCTGGGCATCGGCGCTGCGGCTTATGGTCTCGGCGCCGGTTTGTTCTTTATCGGTTATGCGCTTTTCGAAGTGCCGTCCAACATGCTCCTGCAACGTTACGGCGCGCGGGTCTGGCTGACGCGGATCATGTTCACCTGGGGTGCCGCTGCCATGGCCATGGCGTTCGTCAGAGGTGAAACCAGTTTCTATGTGCTGCGCTTTATTCTCGGCGCGGCGGAGGCGGGGTTCTTTCCGGGGATCATTTATTACTTCACCCAGTGGCTGCCGGCTTCCGAGCGCGGCAAGACCATGGCAGTGTTTCTCAGCGGTTCGGCGATTGCTTCGGTGATCTCCGGCCCGGTGTCCGGTGCGCTGCTGCATATCAGCGGTCTGGGCCTGCATGGCTGGCAGTGGATGTTCCTGATCGAAGGCGCGGCGTCGGTGGTGCTATGCGCATTCGTATGGTTCTGGCTGCAATCGCATCCGCGTCAGGCCAAGTGGTTGAGCGAAGAGGAACGCGAAGCGCTGGTGGCGGCGATTGCCGAGGAGCAGCGCGCTCGTGAGGCGGTACAGGTAGCCAAGCCGTCGATGTTCAAGTTGTTGGCGGACCGGCAGATTGCGCTGTTCTGCTTCATCTACTTTTCCATTGCCCTGACCATTTACGGCGCGACGTTCTGGCTGCCGAGCATGATCAAGAAAATGGGCAATCTCGGCGACTTTCAGGTTGGCCTGCTTAATTCGATCCCATGGATCATTTCGATTGTCGCCATGTACGGTTTTGCGGCGATGGCCGGCAAGTGGAAATTCCAGCAGGCGTGGGTGGCGTTGACGCTGGTGATCGCGGCGATCGGCATGTTCATGTCGACCATTGGCGGGCCGATCTTCGCCTTCGTTGCCATCTGTTTCGCCGCCATCGGCTTCAAGGCTGCGTCGGCGTTGTTCTGGCCGATTCCGCAAAGCTATCTGGATGCGCGTATCGCCGCTGCGGTGATCGCGCTGATCAACTCCATCGGCAACCTCGGCGGCTTCGTTGCGCCGACGGCGTTCGGCTTCCTCGAAGAAACCACTGGCTCCATTGAGGGCGGACTGTATGGCCTGGCGGCGACGTCGCTGATCGCTGCGGTGGTGATCTTTTTCGCCCGCACCGCGCCGGGTGCCAAGGGTAAATCCCTGGCAAAGCCCCATGACGAGACCGCCGTTGTTGTGACGGCCAGCCCGGCCGCGAGCCATTGAATTGATTGTTGATCTGTCAGGAGCGTTATCTTGAAAATCACCCGCGTAACTGTGACCCCGATTGCCTTCCGTGATCCGCCGCTGCTCAACG
Organism: Pseudomonas sp. GM24; assembly: GCF_000282235.1. Classification (NCBI taxonomy): domain Bacteria; kingdom Pseudomonadati; phylum Pseudomonadota; class Gammaproteobacteria; order Pseudomonadales; family Pseudomonadaceae; genus Pseudomonas; species Pseudomonas sp. GM24. The sequence continues at coordinate 25,846 of NZ_AKJR01000157.1, forward strand.
CCAGCGGCATTCATGAACCCTTCGCCTTGCGCTCGATCATCGAGATCGAAAGCGACAACGGCTACATCGGCCTCGGCGAAAGTTATGGCGATGCCCCGGCGCTGGCGATCCAGCAGCAATTGCAGGCGCAACTGATCGGCCTCGACCCGTTCAATCTCAACCAGTTGCGCGCCATCGTCCAGGCGACCGTTGCCGCGAACAAACCTGCCAGTCTCGCCGGTGCCGAACTGGCCCCCGGTTCCCACGCCAGTAAAGCGGTGAGCAATGCCTATTCGGCGTTCGAAGTGGCTTTCCTCGATTTGCAGGCGCATTACCTGAATGTGCCGCTGGTGGACCTGCTCGGCGGCGCGATTCGCGATGAGGTACCGTTCAGCGCCTATCTGTTCTTCAAGTACGCGCAGCATGTCGATTCGCCCTATAAACCGGACAACTGGGGCGAAGCACTCAGCGAACAACAGATTGTTGCGCAAGCTGCGCGGATGATCGAGGCGTACGGCTTCAAGAGCATCAAGCTCAAGGCCGGTACGTTGCCGCCGGAGCATGAAGTGGCGTGCATCAAGGCGCTGAAAAAAGCCTTTCCCGGCTACCCGCTGCGCATCGATCCGAATGGCAACTGGTCACTGGAAACCTCGATTCGCATGGCCGAATTGCTCGGCGATGATCTGCAATATTACGAAGACCCGACCCCGGGCCTCGACGGCATGGCCAAACTGCACAAGCGCACTGGTCTGCCGCTGGCGACCAACATGGTGGTCACCGATTTCGCCGAGTTCCGTCGCAGCGTTGCACAGAACAGCGTGCAGATCGTCCTTGCTGACCATCATTACTGGGGCGGCCTGCGCGACACGCAAACGCTGGCGAAGATGTGCGATGTATTCGGCGTTGGCGTGTCGATGCATTCCAATTCGCACCTGGGCATCAGCCTGATGGCGATGGCGCATGTCGCGGCGGCGGTGCCGAATCTGGATTACGCCTGTGACACCCATTACCCGTGGCAGGAACCGGACGAAGAAGTGATCAAGGGCGGCAAACTGCCGATTGTCGATGGCTGCGTGAAGATCACCCGGGCGCCGGGGCTTGGGCTGGAACTGGACCATGATCAGTTGGGCAAGCTGCATGATCAGTACCTGACGTGCGGGATTCGCCAGCGTGATGATGTGCGGCAGATGCAGCGTTACAAGCCGGATTGGAGGGCGATCAAGCCGAGATTTTGAGGTGTCTGAATTGACGCCATCGCGAGCAGGCTCACTCCTACAGGGAAACGCATTCCAACTGTAGGAGTGAGCCTGCTCGCGATTGGCGTCCTCACGGTTACAACGTTTCTAGCAGCCAATCCCGAAACGCTTTCAGCGATGGCAAATTCTCATTGCGCGGCGGATATACCAGGTAATAGCTGCGGCGACTGGTAATTGGTTCACCCAGTTGCAGCAGTTCACCATTCAACAACTCATCTTCGACCAGAATTCGCGGCACCAGCCCCACGCCAATATTGGCCCGCACCGCTTGAATCAAGTGCGAGGTCATTTCAAAACTCGGGCCGATGCGCATGCTGCGGTGCGGCAAGCCGTGATGACTGAACCACTCCGCCCAGGCCTGAGCATTGCTGCTGACATTGAGCAGCAGTTGCCCGGCGATGTGCTGTTGGGCGTCATCGCGTTCGGCGTCGGACAACTGCGCACTGGCGATCACTACCAATTCTTCGGTATGCAGGGGCAGGGCAGTCAATCCCGGCCAGTCCCCGCCGCCAACACAGATCGCCGCATCGATTTCGCTGGTATCGAAGTCGATTGCTTCGATCCGCGAATGCAAATGCACGGTCATGCCCGGATGCGCGGTGTAGAAATCCTTTAGCCGTGGCAGCAACCATTTCGAACCGAAGGTCGGCAGCGTCGCCAGGCGCAAACTGTGAATGCCCGAACCAAATGCCATGGCCTGCAACGTCGCGCTGCGAATCTGCCCAAGCGCTTCGGCGAGTTCGCGCTGATACATGCGCCCGACATCGGTCAGTACCACTTGCCGGCCTTCGCGGCTGAACAAACGCATGCCGAGCATCTTCTCGAGAATCTGCACCTGACGGCTGACCGCACTCTGCGTCAGCGACAGTTCATGGGCGGCGCGTGTGTAGCTTTCGTGGCGGGCGGCGGCCTCGAAAGCCAGCAATAACGACATGGAAGGGGTGAGCGTGCGCGGATTCATTCGTAAAAGTCATCAATAGCGGGTCGAATTTACGGTTGTCCCGGCGTTCGCCAGCAATGAACATGGGCACCATGAGATGGCGGAGCCTGACGCAATCATTCGTTGCGTACAACTGTTCACCGCCACACGGCCCGATTTGACCGAGATAACCTGACCGATGATTGCCCAGCTGTCCCCCGCGAAAGTCCTGACCAGCGATTACCAACAATTCCTCAACGCCCTGAAGAACAGCGGTTTTCGCGGTGAAATCAGCGCCGATTACGCCAGCCGCGTGGTGCTGGCGACCGACAACTCGATCTACCAGCGCCTGCCGCAAGCGGCGGTGTTTCCGATGGATGCCGATGACGTGGCACGGGTCGCACGACTGATCGCCGAACCGGCGTACCAGCAAGTGGTGATCACCCCGCGCGGCGGTGGCACCGGCACCAACGGCCAATCGCTGACCGATGGCATCGTCGTCGATCTGTCGCGGCACATGAACCGCATCCTCGAAATCAATGTTGAGGAACGCTGGGTGCGCGTGCAGGCCGGGGTGGTCAAGGATCAGCTCAACGCTGCGCTGAAATCCGCCGGGCTGTTTTTCGCCCCGGAACTGTCGACCTCCAACCGCGCCACCGTCGGCGGCATGATCAATACCGACGCCAGCGGTCAGGGCAGTTGCACCTACGGCAAGACCCGCGACCATGTGCTCGAACTCGATATGGTCCTGCGCGGTGGCGAGCGCCTGCACGGTTTGCCCCTTGAGGAAACTGAGCTTGAAGCGCTGTGTGCCCGCGACGATCGCGTCGGTGAAGTCTACCGCTGTGCCCGGCAAATCATTGATGAGCAGGGTGAACTGATCAAAGAGCGTTTCCCCGATCTCAACCGCTGCCTGACCGGTTATGACCTGGCGCATCTGCGTGAGGCGGACAACCGTTTCAACCTCAACAGCGTGCTGTGCGGTGCTGAAGGCTCGCTGGGGTTTGTCGTCGAGGCGCGTCTGAACGTGTTGCCGATCCCCAAACACACGATGTTGGTGAACATCCGCTACGCCGGGTTCATGGACGCGTTGCGCGACGCCCGCGCCTTGATGGCGCTCAAACCGTTGTCGATCGAAACCGTCGACTCGAAAGTCTTGCTGCTGGCGATGCAGGACATTGTCTGGCACGGAGTCGCCGAGTATTTCCCGGAAAGCGCCGAGCGCCCGACCTTGGGCATCAATCTGGTGGAGTTCTGCGGCGACGATCCGGAGGATTTGCAGCGCCGGGTCGAAGCATTCGTCGAACACTTGAGCAGCGACCGCACGGTTGAGCGTTTGGGCCACACGCTGGCGGTCGGCCACGCAGCGGTGAACAAAGTCTACGGCATGCGCAAACGTGCGGTAGGCCTGCTCGGCAACGTCGCCGGTGAAGCGCGCCCGCAGCCGTTTGTCGAAGACACTGCGGTGCCGCCGCAGCACCTGGCCGAGTACATCGCCGAGTTACGCGACCTGCTCGACAGCCACGGTTTGCAGTACGGCATGTTCGGTCACGTCGACGCGGGCGTGCTGCACGTGCGGCCGATTCTCGACATGAAAGACCCGCAGCAAGCGGCGCTGGTGCGTCCGGTATCCGACGGCGTTGCGGCACTGACCCAACGTTACGGCGGCCTGTTGTGGGGCGAGCATGGCAAAGGCTTGCGCTCGGAATACGCGCCGGCATTTTTCGGTGAGCTGTATCCGGCCCTGCAAGCCTTGAAAGCCGCGTTCGACCCGTTCAACCAGTTCAACCCGGGCAAAATTGCCACCCCGGCGAACACCGGCGCGGCGCTGCTGAAAATCGACGAAGTGACTTTGCGCGGTGAACTGGATCGGCAGATCGACGAAAAAGTCTGGCAGGACTACGGCGCCGCCATGCATTGCAACGGCAACGGCGCCTGCTACAACTTCGACCCTGACGATGCGATGTGCCCGTCTTGGAAAGCCACCCGCGAGCGTGCGCAATCGCCCAAGGGCCGCGCCTCGTTGATTCGCGAGTGGCTGCGTTTGCAGGGCGAGGCGGGTGTCGACGTGTTGTCCGATGCCATTCGCAAACCGGCGTTTTTCAGCACCTTGTGGCAGCGCTGGCGCAACAGCCGTACGCAGGCCGAAGACTTCTCCCATGAAGTCTACGACGCCATGGCCGGCTGCCTGGCGTGCAAATCCTGCGCAGGGCAGTGCCCGGTGAAGGTCAATGTGCCGGAGTTTCGTTCGCGCTTTCTCGAGCTGTATCACAGCCGTTATCTGCGTCCGGCGCGCGATTATCTGATTGCTTCGCTGGAATACAGCATTCCGTACATGGCGCGGATTCCGGCGCTGTACAACGGCTTGATGGGCGCTTCATTTGTTCGCAGCAGCTTGGAACGGGTCGGTGGCATGATCGACGTGCCGTTACTCAGTCGTTTTGATTTCCATGCGGCGATGCGCCGTTGGCAGGTGCAACCGGCGACGGTGTCGAGTCTGTCGGCGCTGACCGAGGCGCAACGCGAGCGCAGCGTGGTCATCGTGCAGGACGCCTTTACGCGCTACTTCGAAGCGCCACTGTTGGCCGATCTGGTCGAGCTGATTTCGCGCCTTGGCTATCAGGTGTATCTCGCACCGTTCAGCGCCAACGGCAAGCCATTGCATGTGCAGGGCTTCCTCTCGGCGTTCAACCGCGCGGCACTGCGCAATGCCCGACAGTTGCGCGAATTGGCCGATGTGGGCGTGCCGTTGTTGGGCCTCGATCCGGCGATGACGCTGGTGTATCGCCAGGAATACCTGAAAGTCCCCGGTATGCAGCAATGCCCGGAAGTGGCGCTGGTGCAGGAGTGGTTGCTCAAGGTGATGCCGGAGCAGGCGGCGCAGGATAAAACCGTAACGTTCCGACTGCTCGCCCATTGCACCGAGAAAACCAACGCCCCGGCCGCGACCCGACAGTGGGAACAGGTGTTCGAACGCGCAGGATTGAAGCTGGCCACCCAGGCCACCGGTTGCTGCGGCATGTCCGGCACTTACGGCCACGAGGCGCGCAATCGCCAGACCTCGGCGGTGATCTACGAGCAGTCGTGGGCCCGTCAGGTCGACGCGCCGGCGGAGCAGGGCGAAGCACTGGCGACCGGTTATTCCTGCCGCAGTCAGGTCAAGCGCCAGTCGGATCAGGCACTGCGTCATCCGTTGCAGGTGTTGCTTGAGGTTCAGCGTCGCTGAGGGTGTCGCCCGTGTCCTTGTCCCAGATCAGGCGCGGATCGAAACTCATCGCCGCGAGCATGGTAAACACCACGACCAGGCCGAAAAACAGAATGCCCGGTCGTGGTTCGATATCGCCCAGCGCCTGAAACTTCACCAATGCTGCGACTAGCGCCACCACCAGCACGTCGAGCATCGACCAATAGCCGATCAGCTCGACGAAGCGGTACAGCTTCGAACGTTCTTTGCGCGCCCAGGCGCTGTCGCGTTGTACGGTCATCAGCAGCAGCGTGAGGGCGACGAACTTGACTCCCGGCACGGCGATACTGGCGATGAAAATGATCAGGGCGATGTCCCACGCGCCGTGCTCCCAGAACTCCAGCACGCCGCTCATGATCGTGCTGTCGGCGCCGCTGCCGAGCATGGTGGTGTTCATCACCGGCAGCAGATTGGCCGGCACGTAAAACGCCAGCGCCGCGAGCATGTAGGCCCAGGTACGAGTCAGTGAGTTGGTCTTGCGTCGGTGCAGCGGCGCGTCGCAACGCGGACATTCATGCGGCTCGTCGGTCATGTCGCAGGCCAGTCCGCAGCTGTGGCACAAGCACAGATTGAGTTCGCTGGCGGTCGGTGGCCGTTTCATAAAATGTCCCAGAGGTCGCGGATGTCGCGGCCGGCAATCCTGATCATCATCAAGCTCAGCACGGCCAGCGCGAACAGGCCGATGCCGGGCAACACGTCGAGCAACCCGGCCAGTTTGAACACCGCCACCATCGCCCCCAGCAGGCACACTTCGAGCATGCTCCACGGCCGCAGGGTTTCCAGCCAGCGCATGCACAGCTTGAAGCCCGGCGCGCGTCGGGAGGACAGGGCGAAACTCAGCACCCAGACCAGCAGCACCAGTTGAAACGCCGGGGCAATGATGATCGAAATCGCCGCGACCATCGCCATGAAGGTAATCGGTCCCTGACTCAGCGCCAGCACCGAATCCCACAGCGTCGCACTGTTTTTCAGGCCTTTGAGGCTGATGCTCATCACCGGATAGAAGTTGGCGAACAGCCACAGCATCGCCGCCGTGAATGTCAGGGCCAAACGCTGTTCGACGCTCAGACCGTTGAAACGCTGGAGGACGCCGCCGCAGCGCACGCACAAGGTTTTCTGGTGTTTGGCCAGCACGGCTTTTTCGTACACGCAGTCGCAGTGCTCGCAAATGATCAGGTGTTCGGTGTTGACCATGGACAACGCTCGACAGCAGGCCGCAAGGGCAAGGGAGACCTGATCACTATAGAAGCCTGAGGCTATTGGGCAAATGGCGCGGCGCGATCAGCTGGGTTTTTTCCGAATATCGCGGTCGATCCGGGTTTGGATTTTGTTTTTTGATGTTATAAGGTAACGCAAATTTTAAGGGGTAGCCCTTGTGGCCCCTGTTGTTTTCCTTTCGATTGCGAAACGCTTATGACGATTGTGCTCCCTCGTTCTGCCCCATTGACCACTGGCCGGCTGCTGTCCATTGACGCCCTCAGAGGCTTGGTGATTCTGTTCATGCTGCTGGATCACGTGCGCGAAACCTTTTTGCTGCACCGCCAGGTCAGTGACCCGATGGACATTGCCAGCACCGAGCCGGCACTGTTTTTCAGCCGCACTCTGGCGCATCTGTGCGCGCCGGTGTTTGTCTTGCTGACCGGGTTGTCGGCGTGGTTGTTCGGTGAAAAGTACGCGGGCAAGGCCGATGTCAGTGCGTTTCTGTTCAAGCGCGGTCTGTTTCTGGTGGTGCTGGAATTCACGCTGGTGAACTTCGCATGGACGTTCCAGTTGCCGCCGAGCGTGATTTATCTGCAAGTGATCTGGGCGATCGGCTTGAGCATGATCGCCTTGTCGCTCCTGGTCTGGCTGCCGCGCTGGCTGTTGCTGACGTTGAGCCTGATGATCATTGCCGGGCACAACCTGCTCGACGCCGTGCATTTTCCAGTGGAGTCGGCGCTGCATGTGCCGTGGGCGATTTTGCATGATCGCGGCTGGATCGACGTCAGCGACAACCTGCGTTTGCGTACCTCCTATCCGTTGTTGCCGTGGATTGGTGTGATCGGTCTCGGTTATGCACTGGGGCCGTGGTTTGCTCGCGGCGTTGAAGCGGGGTTTCGTCAACAGCATCTGCTGATTGCGGGTAGCGCCGGACTGCTGGGTTTTGTCGGGTTGCGGTTGATCAACGGTTATGGCGAGAAACCATGGGCCGTGGGCGACACGCTGCTGCAAACCCTGATGAGTTTTTTCAACATCACCAAGTACCCACCGTCGTTGCTGTTTATCGCACTGACGGTGAGCGTCGGGCTGTTGCTGCTACTGGCGTTCGAGCGGTTACAGGATCGTCGCTGGATTCGCTGGCTAACCGTTTTCGGTTCGGCACCGATGTTTTTCTACCTGCTGCATCTGTACGCGTTGAAGGTGTTGTACCTGATCGGCGTGGCCCTGTTCGGGCTGAATCAGGGCAGCTATTTCGGTTTTTCGTCCGTCTCGGCGATCTGGCTGGCGGCCGTTTTTCTGGCGATTGCGCTGTTCCCGGCGGTGCGCTGGTTCTCGGCGTTGAAGGCCCGTCGCCGTGACATCGCCTGGCTGAAGTATCTGTAAACGTCTAGCGCCGGTTGCGCACGAAGTCGATAAACGCTTTGAGCGCTGCCGGCACATGACGCCGGCTCGGGTAGTACAGGTGCAGACCCGGATACCAGGGGCACCAGTCAGCCAGTACTTGCAGCAGCCGCCCGCTGGCCAGGTGTTCGCTGACCATGTCTTCGAACACATAAGCCAGACCAAGCCCTTGCAGCGCGGGCCCGACCATCAGGCTGACATCGCCGAGGGTCAGCGGGCCGTTGACTTCGATTTCCTGGGCAATGCCACCGCGCTCAAGCTCCCAGCGGTACATCGAACCGCTGGGGTAGCGGTGGCGGATGCACGGCAGTCCGTGCAGGTCCTCGGGTTTTTGCGGTGCCGCGTAGCGTTCGAAAAACGCCGGTGAGCCGACCACCACTGAACGCATTGTCGGGCCAATCGGCAGCGACACCATGTCGGCCTCCAGGCGATCGCCGAAGCGCACCCCGGCATCGAATCCATTGGCGACGATATCCAGCAGCGCATCGCTCTCGACCACTTCCAGACGAATGTCCGGATACACCTGCAAAAACTCACTGGCAATCGGCAGCAACACCAATTCGCAGGCTTGCCGCCCGCAGGTGATGCGCAAATTACCCGAGGGTTTGTCGCGGAAATGGTTGAGATCTTCCAGCGCATCGTCGATGTCGCGAAAGGCCGGTTTCAATCGCGCGTACAGGCGCTCGCCAGCCTCGGTCAACGCCACGCTGCGGGTGGTGCGATTGAACAGACGCACGCCCAGGCGATTTTCCAGCGCCTTCACTGAATGGCTAAGAGCGGAGGGGCTCAGGCCGAGTTCGATGGCCGCTTTGCTGAAGTTCAGGTGCTGCGCGGTGCACAGGAAAACGCTGAGATCCGCCGCCGAAGGTGATTTCATCTGTGAATGCCTTTCACAAAGTCATGCAAAATTGTTGGGATTATCGCATCAGTAACATGGCTTTAAAGTCGCTTCAACTTATCAAACAGGCCCGGCACCCATGTCAGGGTTTCTAACAGGAGAAGTTGTTATGCGTACCTGGTTCATTACTGGCGCTTCCCGTGGTTTTGGCATTCTCATCGCCGAGCAGGCCCTGCGTTCCGGTGACGCGGTCATCGCTACCGCGCGCAACCCGCAAGACATCACCGAGCGCCTCGGCGAGCAACCGAACCTGCTGGCGTTGCGTCTCGACGTCACCCGTGAAGACGAAGCGCACCAAGCGGTTGCTGAAGGAATCAAGCGTTTTGGCCGTATCGATGTGCTGATCAACAACGCCGGTTTTGGTGTGCTCGGCGCCGTCGAAGAAACCAGCGCCAGCGAGACCGAGCGCTTGTTCGCGACCAATGTGTTCGGCCTGCTCAACGTCACCCGCGCGGTGTTGCCGCATATGCGGGCGCAACGCAGTGGTCGGGTGATCAACATCTCGTCGATCGGTGGTTATCAGGCGTACATGGGCTGGGGCGTTTACGGCTCGACCAAATTTGCCGTCGAAGGCATCACCGAAGCGTTGCATCAGGAACTGGCGCCGCTGGGCATTCAAGCCACGGTGGTCGAGCCGGGTTTCTTTCGCACGGATTTCCTTGATGAGCAGTCCCTGATCAAAACCCGGCTTGAGCTGGCGGACTATGACGAAACCGTTGGCAAGATGCGTGCGTTTGCCGAGGCGGCCAATCATGCACAACCGGGTGATCCGCTGAAGTTTGCCGAGGCGATGCTGGCGCTGGTCAATGCACCGAACCCGCCGCAACGCCTGGCGCTGGGCAGTGACACGGTGGCGCGGATCGAGGCGAAGAATCGGTTGGTGGCGCAGGAGTTGGCCGAGTGGAATGAGCTGGCGCTGTCTACCGATTTCGCTAACTGAACGCCGGAGCTGTGAGAGCGAGGCTGCTCGCTCTCATCTTTTTCGTGCGCAAACTTCGGTGGATTTTTCTGTGTATTTCGCGCCTTATTCGCTGCGCAGCGCAGCTTTGTGATTTCTCAAAGGATGGAACGAATGATTTCTATGACTCAGCCGCACGGAGCGCGCGACAAGTTGCTCATACTCGCGGCCGTGTGCCTCTCGGCTCTGGTCCTGCCCCTCAGTTTTACCGGCGGTGCGGTGGCGACACCAGCCATTGGTCGCGATCTGGGCGGCAGCCCGGTGGCGCTGACCTGGATCACCAACGCGTTCATGTTGACGTTCGGCAGTTTGCTGATGGCCGCCGGCGCATTGGCTGATGTTTACGGACGCAAACGCCTGTTCACCTTCGGCATGTTGCTGTTCACCGCTGCCTCGTTTGCGCAGAGTCTGGCGCCGTCGGTGTTCTGGCTGGATGTGTTGCGCGCCGTACAAGGTGTGGCTGGGGCGGCGGCGCTGGCCAGCGGTTCGGCGGCGTTGGCGCAAGAGTTCGAAGGGCATGCCCGGACTCGCGCGTACAGCGTGCTTGGCACGACGTTCGGCATTGGTCTGGCATTCGGGCCGTTGGTGGCGGGTGCGCTGATCGAGGCTTTCAACTGGCGGGCGATTTTTGTCTTTACCGCGTTGATCGGCATGATTGCGATGGTCTTCGGTCTGCCGCGCATGCGCGAAACCCGCGACCCCGATGCCAAGGGGCTGGACTGGCCGGGCACGCTGCTGTTCAGCGCAATGCTGGCGTTGTTCACGTTTGGCCTGATCCAGGCGCCGGACAGTGGTTGGGACAGTCCTTTGGTGATCACTTTATTAGGCGCTTCGGCGTTGTTGCTGGCAGCTTTTGTGATCGTCGAAACGCGTGTCGAACGGCCGATGCTCGATCTGACCCTGTTCCGTTATCCGCGATTCATTGGCGTGCAGATGCTGCCGATCGGCACGTGTTTCTGCTACATCGTGCTGGTGGTGATGTTGCCGCTGCGCTTCATCGGCGTTGAGGGCTTGAGCGAAATCGATGCCGGTCTGCTGCTACTGGCGTTGTCCGCACCGATGCTGGTGGTGCCGATGCTGGCGGCCTCGCTGGCGCGTTTTGTTTCCGCTGGCATCTTGTCTGGCGCGGGGTTCCTGATTGCTGCCGTGGGCCTGCATTGGCTGAGTCTGTACAACGTCGGTGACGCGAAATTTGCGCTGGTGGTGCCGATGCTGCTGATCGGCATTGGCGCCGGTTTGCCGTGGGGGCTGATGGATGGTTTGTCGGTCAGTGTCGTGCCAAAAGAGCGCGCAGGCATGGCGGCGGGCATCTTCAGCACCGTGCGAGTGGCGGGTGAGGGGATTGCATTGGCGATTGTCGCGGCGATGCTGGCGTCATTGCTTCACGCTGATCTGTCGAGTGCCGTACACGCGGTGACAGGCAGTGCCGAGGCGTCGCTGATTGCCGAGACCGCGCACCGGGTGACCACGGGTGATATGGCGCATGCGATCAATACTGTTCCGGGGCTGGCCAACGGGCGTCTGGTGGAAGGGTATGCGTCAGCGTTCCAGTATCTGCTGCACATCCTGACGGTCATCACGCTGGTGTCGGCGGCGGTGGTGCTGGGTTTGTTGAGCAAGGATCGCAGCGTCACAGAGCCACAACAGGCTGCCGCATAAACCCAATGTGGGAGCGAGCCTGCTCGCGAAAGCGGACTATCAGTTGGCATAAACCTCGACAGATGCACCGCGATCGCTGGCAAGCCAGCTCCCACAGGGTTTCAGGGTGTCTGCAGCATCAGTGGTTACACCGCAGTCATTGTGGGAGCTGGCTTGCCAGCGATGGGGCCGGTGCATTCAGCATCTTCATCGCTTGATGCACCGCTATCGCGAGCAGGCTCGCTCCCACAGGGTTTTCCGGTGTCTGGGTTATTTGCGATCCAGCCACACGGTCTGCGCGTTGCAGAATTCGCGCACGCCGAAGTGCGACAGCTCACGACCGAAGCCACTCTTCTTCACGCCGCCAAAGGTCACCCGTGGATCGCTGGCGGAGTAGCCGTTGATGAACACGCCGCCGGTGTCCAGTTCGCTGGTCAGTTGCTGCGCCAGTGCCACGTTGGCGGTGTAAATGGTTGCGGTCAGGCCGAACTCGCTGTCATTGGCCAGGGCCACAGCATGCGCGCAATCGCGGGCGGTGATGATCGAAGCGGCCGGGCCGAACAGTTCCTGTTTGAACGAGGTCATGCGGTCGGTGACATCGGCCAGTACGGTCGGCTCGTAGTAGTTGCCTGGACCTTCGGACTTGCCGCCGCCGAGCAACAGCGTCGCGCCTTCTTCCAGGGTGTCGCGCACTTGCTGGTCGAGTTCATCACGCAGGTCGAAACGCGCCATCGGGCCGATGTAGGTCTCGGCGGACAATGGATCGCCGACCTTCAACTTACGCGTAGCCTCGACGAACTTGCGGGTAAATTCCTCGACCACACCTTCTTCGATGATCAGGCGTTTTGCGGCGGCGCAAACCTGGCCGGAGTTCTGGTAGCGACCGATCACAGCGGCTTGCACTGCTTCATCCAGATCGGCGTCGTTGAGCACGATAAACGGATCGGAGCCGCCGAGTTCCAGCACGCATTTTTTCAATGCGGCACCGGCCTGAGCGCCGATGGCCATGCCGGCACGTACGCTGCCGGTCAGGGTCACGGCGGCAATGCGCGGGTCAGCGATGGCCGTGGAAACGCCTTCCGGAGTGACGTTGATCACCTCAAAAACACCTTCGGCGAAACCGGCGCGGGTGAAGGCATCCCGCAACAGATAAGCGCTGCCCATCACGTTCGGCGCATGTTTGAGCACGTAAGTGTTGCCGGCGATCAACGCCGGAACGGCACCGCGCAGCACTTGCCAGATCGGGAAGTTCCACGGCATGACCGCGAGGATCGGGCCGAGCGGACGGTACTCGATGCGCGCCTTGCCGCCTTCAACCTGGGTCGGCTCAGCGTCGAGCATCGCCGGGCCATTCTCGGCGTACCACTCGCAGAGCTTGGCGCATTTTTCGATTTCGCCACGGGCCTGAGCAATGGGCTTGCCCATTTCCTGAGTGATCATCGTCGCCATGGCATCGCTGGTTTCACGCAGCGCAGCGGCCAGCGCGGTCAACAAGCGCGAGCGATCCTGCAACGGCTTGCGCTTCCATTTGCCGAAGCCGAAAGCTGCGCGGGTCAGCGCGGCGTCGAGGGCGGCGGCGGATTCAAACGCGTAGTGGCCGATCTGCTCGCCGGTGGCGGGGTTGATCGAGATGGCGTGGGTCTGGCTGGAAATCTGGCTCATGGCGTCGTCCTGCATGTTCGTCGGATGAGCCTAGAGTAGGGTGGTGTTTGTTTTCTGGAAACTGAATAATAAAGATCGTTTCTTTCACGAATGGAGAATGACTGTGGATCTGGTGCAGCTGGAAATCTTCAAAGCGGTTGCCGAGCACGGCAGCATCAGCGCCGCCGCGGCGCAGATCCATCGCGTGCCGTCGAACCTGACCACGCGGATCAAACAGCTTGAGCAGGATCTGGGTGTTGATCTGTTTATTCGCGAGAAAAGCCGCTTGCGTCTGTCGCCGGCGGGGTGGAGTTTTCTCGAATATGCACGGCGCATTCTCGATCTGGTGCAAGAGGCGCGGGCGACGGTGGCGGGGGAGGAACCGCAGGGCGCTTTTCCGTTGGGTTCGCTGGAAAGTACGGCGGCGGTGCGCATTCCCGAATTGCTGGCGGCGTACAATCAGTTGCACCCGAAAGTCGACCTCGACCTGTCCACTGGGCCGTCCGGCACAATGATCGACGGCGTGCTCTCCGGGCGCCTGGCCGCAGCCTTTGTCGACGGCCCGGTGCTGCATCCGACGCTGGAAGGCGTGCCGGCGTTCGAGGAAGAAATGGTCATCATCGCCCCGATCAATCACGCCCCCGTCGAGCGCGCAGCGGACGTAAACGGCGAGAACATTTATGCCTTCCGCTCCAACTGCTCCTACCGTCACCACTTTGAAAAATGGTTCAGCACCGACGCGGCGGTCCCGGGCAAGATCTTCGAAATGGAGTCGTACCACGGCATGCTCGCCTGTGTCAGTGCGGGTGCCGGGCTGGCCTTGATGCCGCGCAAAATGCTCCAGAGCATGCCCGGCAGTGCGACCGTCAGCGTCTGGCCATTGGCGGCGGATTTTCGCTACCTGACCACCTGGCTGGTGTGGCGGCGGGGCACGGTGTCGCGCAGCTTGAGCATGTTTGTGCGCTTGCTGGAAGAGCGCGGGGTGGTGCGTGCAGATGCTTGATCGCAGCTGCCGCGCACCGGATCGCCGTTATTGCCCGTCGACGCTGCGCGGCAGATTCAGCGGATTCCCTTCGCGCAACACCTCTGGCAACAACTCATCGGGAAACCCCTGATACGCCACGGGCCGCAAGAAGCGCTCGATCGAGGTCATGCCGACCGACGTGAAGCGGCTGTCCGATGTAGCCGGAAACGGCCCGCCGTGTACGGTGGCGAAGGTCACCTCCTGTGGGTGGGCGAAGGCGTTGACTACGATGCGTCCGGTGTGCCGTTCGAGAATCGGCAGCAGGCGCCGCGCCACTTCCAGATCGATACTTTCAAGGTGAATCGCCGCGCTGAGCTGACCCTTGAACGAACGGGCGACGGCCAGCAGCTCGGCCTCATCGTTGACAGCAACCAATAGCGCCGACGGACCAAACACTTCGAGGGCCAACTCTGGTTCGGCGAGCAATTGGTGTCCCTCGACTTCCAGCAACGCAGCACGTCCGGCGAGCGTGGCATCAGCCGGCGTGCCTGCCGCGATCAGCTGCGCGCCGGCACGTTCCATGGCCATCAGCCCCTCGACGTAGGCGCCATGAATGCCCGGCGTCAGCATTGTCCTTGCCGGTGCCTCGCTGACCCGTTTGCGCATGGCGTCGCGCAGCTGATCAAACCCCGCACCGCGGATGGCGATCAGGATCGACGGACACAAACAGGCCTGGCCGACGTTGACCAGCATGCGTTCGATAAAGCCATCACCGATCTCGGCGCCGCGAGCCGCCAGTGCCTCGGGCAGGATGAAGGTCGGGTTGACGCTGGTCATCTCGGTGAACACCGGGATCGGATCAGGGCGCAACTGCGCGCGGCGATAGAGCGCCATGCCACCCGGTTCGGAGCCAGTGAAGGTCACGGCTTTGATCAGCGGATGATCGACCAGCGCTTGGCCAATGGCATTGCCGCCACCGCGCACCATCGAGAAAACACCTTCGGGCAAGCCATGCGCCTGCACGGCTTTACGAATGGCGCGGGCCTGGATTTCCGAGGCACCGGGATGCGCGTTGTGTGCCTTGAGAATCACCGTTGCCCCGGCCGCCAGTGCCGACGCGGTATCGCCGCCCGCCACCGAATAGGCAATCGGGAAGTTGCTCGCGCCGAAAATCGCCACCGGGCCGATGGCGATTTTTTGCAGGCGATGATCCATCCGTGGGCGCGGCTGACGTTCGGGTTGCGCCGGGTCGATGGCCAATTGCAGAAAGCGGCCCCGGCGCACCACATCGGCGAACTGGCGGAACTGGGTCGCGGCTCGCAACGCTTCGCCCTCAAGCTGAGCTTCGGGCAGTCCGGTTTCCAGTGCCGCGCGTGCCGCCAGTTCGCTGCGTACTGCGTCGAGGTTGTCAGCGATGCTCTCGAGAAATGCCGCGCGTTCGGCCAACGAGGTATGGCTGTAGCGGTCGAACGCCGCCTCGGCGAGTGTTACTGCCTGATCAACCTGTGCCGCACCGCCGAAAGCGAAGTCCGGTTCGATCAAATGTTCAGTGGCCGGATTCAGGGCTTTCATCGTGCCTTCGGTGGCGGCGACATCCGCCGCGCCAATCAGCAAGTGGCCGGTCAGATTCATTGCGCTTCACCCTGGGCTTTGAGTCGAGCAATCAGTTCGTCCGTGCTGGCAATCACGTGCGCGAATGTCGGGCCGTTGAGTTCGTGGGCGGCATGCATCATTTCCGCTTTGAAGGCCGCCGTTGCATCGCGGACCAGGGTGACGTGGTAGCCCAGTTCCGAGGCATAGCGCGCGGTGGCTTCGATGCAGGTGTTGGCCAGCAGGCCGACGATGACCACGTGGGTGACACCTTGCTGCTTCAGGCGAAAATCCAGGTCGGTGTTGGCAAAACCGCTGGAACCCCAGTGCTCCTGAACCACGATATCGCCGTCCTTCGGCGCAAAATCCGGGTGCCATTCACCGCCCCATTCGCCGCGGGCAAAATGATGCATGTGCATGATTTTGCATTGCGTGGGAGTCGGGTGATCCCAGTTTTCGTAGTCGCCTTTTTCCCAGCGGTGATGGGGTACGATGACCACCGGAATGTTCAGCTCGCGCACCGTGCGGTCGAGTTTGCGCAGGTTGTCGAGCAGGCCGTTCTGTTCAGCCATCGGTTTGATCAAAGGGAAAATCTTGCCGCCGTCCGACAGAAAATCGTTGTATGGATCGACCAGCAGATAGGCGGTTCTGTCCAGCGGGTAGGCGGTATTCGACATGGCGGCTTGCTCCGGCAATGGGATTATCGGTGCACAGGGCTTGTCCCGGCATCGTGTAGATATGATAATCATAGTAACTGTAAAAGAGGCAAGCCCTGATGGCAGTAAACGATAGTCTTCCCGACACGCTGTGCCCGATTTCCCGGGCCGAAACGATCGTCGGCGACCGCTGGACCGTGCTGGTTTTGCGCGAGTTGTTCATGGCCAATCATCGCTATGACGAGATTCAGGCGCAGACCGGCGGTACGCCGCAAATGGTCGCCGCGCGTCTGAAATGTCTGGAAGCGGATGGGCTGGTCGAGCGCCGCTTGTACAACGAGCGACCGAAACGCTACGAGTACCACCTCACCGCGAAGGGCGAGGCGTTCTATCCGGTGATCATTGCGTTGCGGGCGTGGGGAGAAACCTGGTGCAAAACACCGGAAGAGGGGCTTGCAGTGAACATGACCCACAAAAGCTGCAACCACAACGCCGGCCTCGGGCCGCTGTGCGAGCACTGCGGCGAACCGTTGCGTCGGGAGGATCTGATCAGCCAGCCACAAGCCGCCTACGCCGCCGAACGGCAGGCGCGGCGTGAGGCGTTCAAAAGCAAATAACCTCGATCACGGCGTGCCGTTGCGACCGTGCAGCAAGTAGCCGGGACGCAGGCTCAAGCGCTCGTAATAGGCTTTCACCGCGGCAAAATCCGGGTGAGCCAGTGGGGTTTCGAACCAGCGGTTCACCGACAGTCCGATGGGAATGTCCGCCAGAGAAAACTGTTCGCCGCTGACGTAGGCGCCGGTCTTTTCCAGTTGCCGGTCGAGGATGGCCATGGTCTTCGACCATTGCTCAATGCCGTTCGCCAGCGCGGCGTTGTCCTGATAGTCGGGCGACTGGCGCACCAGCGACATGAAGGCGTACGACCACGAGCGATTCAGCTCCGACGCCTGCCAGTCGATCCACTGATCGATCCGCGCCCGGGTTTGCGCGTCAGTCGGATAGAGGTGCGAACCGTCATACCGTGCGGCCAGATAACGAATGATCGTGTTCGATTCCCACAGCGTGAAATCACCGTCCTGAATCACCGGCACCATGGCGCAGGGATTGAGCGCGAGAAACGCCGAATCGTTGGTCGATTTGAAGCCCGACCCCCAGTCTTCGCGCTCGAAAGGAATGTGCAATTCAGCGCAAGTCCACAGCACTTTGCGCACGTTGATCGATGAGGCTTTACCGAGTATTCGCAGCATTGGATGTCCCTTACCCAATTGTCGTCAGACCTACAGAAATACCACAGCGCAACGGAGAAGGCCCGCACAGTGCGGGCCTTCTTTTTCAGCGCATCAATCTCACAGACTGCTCGCCAGTTTCCCGCCCATCATCCGCCGACGATAAGACGTGTCGCGGTTGGCCAGCCAGAAATACAGCGGCGAGGTCACCAGCAGTCCCACCAGCCAGGACAGATCCGCACCGTTGATGTGCGCCGACACCGGGCCGACGTACAGCGGCGTGTTCATGAACGGAATTTGCACGGCGATGCCGATCGCGTAAGCCAGCAACGCCTGCGGGTTGTAGCGGCCGTAGATGCCACCGTCGACCTGGAAGATCGACTGAATGTCGTACTGGCCTTTGTGGATCGCATAGAAGTCGATCAGGTTGATCGCCGTCCACGGCACCAGCACTACCAGCAACACCAGCACCATGTCGACGAAGTGGCCGATGAAATCTTTCGATGCACCGACAGCGGCAAAGCAGCAGGCCAGCAGCACGATAATCGAGATCACTGCGCGGCTCTTGGCGGTGGGGATCCAGCGGTAGGCGAAGGTCTGCACCAAGGTAATCAGTGACAGCACCGCGCCGTACAGGTTGAGGGCGTTGTGACTGATCACGCTGAGCAGGAACAGCACCAGCATCAGCGGGCCAATGGAACCCGTGGCGAGTTTGACCGCGTCCATGGTGTCCATGCCCACCGGGGTTGCCAGCACGGCGACGGCACCGAAGATGAACGCCAGACTCGACCCCAGCGCTGAACCCAGATAGGTCGTCCAGAATGTCGACGAGACTTTTACGTCCGCTGGCAAGTAACGCGAATAGTCGGACACGTACGGCGCGAACGCGATCTGCCACAGCGCCGCCAGCGACACGGTGGCCAGCCAACCGGAGAGGTTGAAACTGCCCCGGGTGAGGAAGTCGTCAGTCTGGATGTGAGTGAAGATGTAGCCGAAACCGACGACGATGCCGATCCCCAGCACCCAGGTGCCGATGCGATTGAGCACGTGGATAAAACGGTAGCCGATGATGCCGATGATCCCCGAACCGACTGCGCCAATGACGATGCCGACGGGCACTGGAACGCTGTCGACCACACCGTGCAGCGACTTGCCGGCCAGCACGATATTGGAAGCGAAAAAGCCGATGTACATGACGCCGGCAATCAACACCACCAGCAATGCGCCGAGGGAGCCGAACTGCGCGCGGCTCTGGATCATCTGCGGGATGCCCATCTGCGGGCCTTGCGCCGAGTGCAGCGCCATCAGCACACCGCCGACCAGATGGCCGACGAGAATCGCGACGATGCCCCAGAGCAGATTCAAGTGAAACAACTGCACGCCCAGTGCACCGGTAACGATGGGCAACGGTGCGATGTTGCCGCCGAACCAGAGCGTGAACAGATCCCTGACCTTTCCGTGGCGATCTTCGGGGGGCACGTAGCCTATCGTGTGTTTTTCAATCAGCGGAGCGGAGGATGCTGCAGGGGTAGCCATGACGAACTCCAAGGCAAGGATGAGTACGTGGACGTACTTCGGCAAGCGCCGGCACGGGCGGCGCATTTCTTGTTGAAGTGATCATGTGCAAAGCATCGGCATAGATAAATTAGTAAGTTTGTTGCTTCAGACCTTAAAAAAAATATGCTTCGGCTGGCGCCGGCGTCCGGTATGTTCAAGCTTGATCGTGCGCCAGGGAAACAGGGCGAACACCCGCGCTCTTTGGGAGACTCACATGGCCGCCTACAACCTGCGCCAGCTCAAATATTTCGTCACCACGGCTGATTGCGGCAGCGTCGCCGAAGCCTCGCGCAAGCTCTACATCGCGCAACCCTCGGTCTCCACGGCCATCAAGCATCTGGAAGAAAGTTTCGGCGTGCAGTTGTTCATTCGCCATCACGCCCAAGGCGTCTCTCTGACGCCCAGCGGTTCGCGGTTCTATCGCAAGGCGCTGGAGTTGCTGCGGGTGGCCCATGAGTTTGAGCAGAACGCCCTGGCCGACAATGATGTGGTCGCGGGGCAGATCGATATCGGCTGTTTCGAAACCGTCGCGCCGCTGTACCTGCCGCGCCTGATCGCCGGGTTCAAGGCGCGCTGGCCGGGGGTGGAAATCCGCATTCGTGATGGCGAGCAACAAGAGCTGGTGCAGGCTCTGACCGCTGGCAGCATCGACGTCGCGATGATGTTCGAGCACGATCTGGACAGCACCATTGAAACCACGCCGCTGATGCCGCCGCAGCAGCCTTATGCGTTGCTGCCGGCCAGCCATCGCTTTGCGCAACAGGCGAAAGTCTCGCTGCATGATCTGGTGCTGGAACCGATGATTCTGCTCGACGTGGTGCCGAGCCGCACCTATTTCGTGAGCATCTTCGAAGAGCGCGGGCTGACGCCGAACATCGTCTTCAGCTCGCCATCGATCGAGATGGTGCGCGGCATGGTCGGCAACGGTTTCGGCTTCTCGATTCTGGTGACCAAACCGTTCAGCGACTACACCTACGACGGCCAGCAAGTCGTCTGTGTGCCGCTGGTGGAAAACGTCACCGGGTCGGGCTTGTCGGCGGCCTGGTTGCGGCGGGTGCAACTGACCAAACCGGTGCAGTTGTTTGTTGACCATTGCCGCGTAGAAATGGCCCGACTGCACTCGTGAGTGCCGTCGAGCCGCTGGTCAGAGGCTGATAAACGCCAGCATCCGTTGCAGCATGGCATCGCACGCCTGCAACTGTTCGAGGGCGACAAACTCGTCGGGTTTGTGGCCCTGATCCATGCTGCCGGGGCCGCAGACCACCGTGGGAATCCCTACGGCATCAAACAGTCCGCCTTCGGTACCAAACGCTACAGTGCCGAAATCCTTTGAACCGCAGAACACTGAAATCAGTTCGGCGGCCTGACTTTGTGCATCGGTGGCCAATCCCGGATACGCCGACAAGGCGCTGAAGCGGATATCACTCTGCGCACTGACCGCGCGCATACGCGGCAGCACTTCGCGTTCAGCATAGGTTTGCAGCGCTTCGGCAACGAGCGCCGGATCCTGCGAGGGCAGGGCGCGGATTTCGAAATCGAAACGGCAATCGGCGGGCACGATGTTCAAGGCCTTGCCGCCGCTGATCACCCCGGTTTGCACCGTGCTGTAGGGCGGGTCGAAGCGCGCATCGTGATGCTCCGGCGCTTTCAGTTGCTGACCGAGACGACCCAGCTCAGCGATCAGTTCGGCGGCGTATTCAATCGCATTGACGCCGAGCGGCGCGTACGCCGAATGGCACGGATGGCCGTGCACGTCGCAGCGCATTGCCAGTTTGCCTTTGTGGCCAAGCACCGGTTTCAGTTCGGTCGGTTCGCCGATGATGCACAGCAATGGCTTGATCGGGCGTTGCTGCAAGACCTTGAGCAACGAGCGCACGCCGAGGCAGCCAACCTCTTCGTCGTAAGACAGGGCAATGTGCACCGGCAGGCGCAGCGGCGTTTTAACCAGCAACGGCACCAAGGCCAGCACGCAGGCGATATAACCCTTCATGTCTGCGGTACCACGCCCAAACACCTTGCCGTCGCGTTCGGTCAGTTCGAACGGCGGCAGCGTCCACGGCTGGCCATCGACCGGCACCACATCGGTGTGCCCGGACAGCACGATGCCCGGTTGATCCACCGGGCCGATCGTGGCGAACAGGTTGGCTTTGCTGCGCTCGTCGTTGTAAATCAGCGCACACGGGACGTCGAAACCTTCGAGGTAATCGCGGACGAATTCGATCAGCTGCAAGTTGGATTCTCGGCTGGTGGTGTCGAACGCCACCAGCGCCTTGAGCAACTCGACACTGTTCATCGATCATCCCCGGCCACGCCATAACCCGGTGCCTTGGCCGGATCGAGGGCGCGGTCGATGTAGTCCTGAAGCTGCGGCTCGTAAGCGTTCCAGAGTTTTTGCAGCTGGCCGATCGGGTCTTCATCGGCCCAATCCACGCGCAGGTTGACGATCGGCCAGGTCTGCTCGCCGACCACCACAACGGCGGCCGAATGCACCGGGCCGGCTTCACCGCCGAGCGCTTGTGCGGCGTGCAGGGCTTTGAGCAGGCGATCAGCCAGTTGACCTTCGCCATCCTCGAAGGCGCTGACCATCGCTTCGATGACCGAACGCCCCGCGAGCATGTTGCCGGCGGCGACGCACTGTTCGCCGGTCACGGCGTTGTGCACGCCGAGGGTTTGCGCACCGCTGAAATGCGCGGTCTGGCCAAGGTGGTTGATCGCGGTGATCTGGCGGTACTGGCTGTAGCCGTTGCGGGTGAGGACTTTGTCCAGCGCATCGTCCGGCGTCAAACCTTGCTCCATCAGCGCAAGGACTTCCGGGCCGAGGGACGGCAGGGTGATGTTCTGGCTCGACACCGCGCCGACCCCCGGCAGCAGCCACGGACAGCGGGCGCCGACGGCGATGCTGGAGGAGCTGATGGCGACACCGAACTGGCCGGTTTCGGCGCAGCGGGCTGTGATTGAAAAGGTCATCTGCTTATTCCTTTCTAGGAAGATGTTGTCCTTGAGGGCCTCATCGCTGGCAAGCCAGCTCCCACAGGGTTTTGAGTTAAGCCCAGATGTTGTGATCAACCCGATACCTGTGGGAGCTGGCTTGCCAACGATGGCCATAACGCGGTGTGATGCCTTACTCAGGAATCACCGCAATCACATCAATCTCCATCAGCCACTGCGGCTGCCCCAGTGCCGACACCACCAACCCGGTGGAGATCGGGAATACACCCTTGAGCCATTTGCCGACTTCGCCATACACCGCCTCGCGATAACGCGGGTCGATCAAGTAAGTGGTGGTTTTGACGATGTGGCTCATGTCGCTGCCGGCTTCTTCCAGCAGTTGCTTGACGTTGCGCATCGCTTGTTCAGCCTGCGCGCGCGGGTCGCCGAGACCGACCAGATTGCCGTCGAAATCCGTGCCGACCTGACCGCGCACATACACGGTGTTGCCGGCGCGCACGGCTTGGCACAGATCGTTGTCCAGCGTCTGGTTGGGGTAGGTGTCTTTGGTGTTGAACATGCGGATGCGAGTGTGGGTGGGCTGGCTCATGAAAGGCTCCTGAAGAAGGTTGGCCCGGCGCAATCGGCGCCGGAGCGAAAAAAGGCAATCAAGCGTCGACGGTATCGGCGGCTTTGTTGTGGCTGCTCGAATGCAGTGCGGCTTCACGCTGCTCGGCATCGCGGTAATCCAGATACTTGCGCTGGGTGGCGATGTGATCGGCAACATGCTTGGCGTCGTGCCACACACCCCAGATGAACGACGACCCCCGGCGTGACTGCCACGGCAGCCCGAGGAAATACACCCCCGGTTCGCTCGACACGCCGCGCTGATGCACCGGTTTGCCCTTGTCATCGAATGCTTTCACTTGCAGCCAGGAGTAATCCACGGCAAACCCTGTGGCCCAGATAATCGAGGTGACGCCAGCCTTGGCCAGATCCAGATCGGCCAGCGGATTCTTCACGCACTCAGGGTCCGGATAGGTTTCGCGCGCCTCCGGTTCTTCCGGCAGGTCGAGGCCGTTGCGCTCGATGTAGGCATCGGCGGCATCCAGCAACGCCAGATAATTTTCGTCGCCGCGAGTGAGGTTGCCGAGCAGATCTTGCTTGAAGGTCACCACGCCGTTATTGAATGATTCGGTGACGCCGACCAGGGTCATGCCGCGATGGGC
The DNA here is from genome assembly GCF_000282235.1 of Pseudomonas sp. GM24. Lineage (NCBI taxonomy): Bacteria > Pseudomonadati > Pseudomonadota > Gammaproteobacteria > Pseudomonadales > Pseudomonadaceae > Pseudomonas > Pseudomonas sp. GM24. Next base: position 49,130 of record NZ_AKJR01000157.1, read on the forward strand.
CAGACCACGGAAATCGATGGTGCGACCGCCATGGGCGCCGCTGACGGCGATGGTCACGTGCTCGCGCCCCGGTTTCATCGCCGCCTGATCCCATTCGCCGAGCACGCCCAGCCACCAGCAGAAATCCCGGTTGCGATAAGCGCGAGGCGGGCGGTCATGGGCGCCGACCGACAGGTAAACCTGCTTGCCGGAACGTTGCAGTTCATCGGCGATCTGCACCCCGGAAGAACCGGCGCCGACCACCAGCACTGCGCCTGCCGGCAGTTGTTGCGGGTTGCGATAATCAGCGGAATGGATCTGCAACAGACGTTGGTCTTGCGGAGCAATCGCCGGGATCACCGGTTTCTGGAACGGGCCAGTCGCGGCGACCACGCGGTTGGCTTCGATCACACCTTCGGATGTCTCGACGGTGAAACCCGGGCGACCGACATTGCGCACCACGCTTTTCACCTCAACGCCGGTGCGGATCGGCGCATTGAATTTCTTCGCGTAGGCTTCGAAGTAATCCGCCACACGTTCTTTCGGGGCAAATCCGTCGGGATCGACGTCATCGAATTCCAGGCCAGGGAAGCGGTCGTGCCACGCCGGGCCGTTGGCAACCAGCGAGTCCCAGCGCCCGGTGCGCCAGCGTTCGGCAATGCGATTGCGCTCCAGCACCAGGTGCGGCACACCGAGTTTGCTCAGGTGCTCGCTCATGGCCACGCCCGCTTGGCCGGCACCCACGATCAGCGTGTCTGTTTTTATTATTTCAGGGGTCATCTCTACATCCTTCCTAGCAAGGCAGTGGGATTCGGGCCGCTGTTGGCTTGTCCGTTTGGCTTGAGGTCAGACTAGGGAGAGGGGGGATATCGGTAAAATATTATTAAGCTGGGATGTGAAGATAAAATTCTGATGCAGAGCGGCGAAAGCCTTTAACAATGCGGGCTGCAGCTCTGGCCGCGGGAAGGGAAGGGCAAAACCTGGCGGCTAGATTTCACGCTTGCGCTCAGGCGCTACCCCATGAGCGGTGAGGAGTTTTTTCGCCGTCTCGGGTTCATCCGGCAATTGGCCGCTGAGATCCCAGATCTCGAGCATTTTGGCGTATTCGAAAGCGTGGCGCGGGTCGACCTCTATCCAGCGCTGGAAATCCTGGCGGACAGCCGGCGGACAATCGTCATCGTGCAGACGCATGCACCAATCGGCGGCTTGCACAGAGATGTCTTCGTCCATTGCGTTGAGGTCGGAAGGGGTCATTTGACGAGGGTAACAAAAAAGTCCGTCAAGCCGATGCCGACGGACTTTTTTAATGGCGAATATTCAGCGTTTGAGAAACGCTAGCAAATCCTCATTCAACGCCTGCGCATGGGTCACCGCAAAGCCATGTGGCGCCCCTGCGTAGACCTTCAACTCGGCGCCTTTGATTTGTGCAGCAGCCTGTTTGCCGGTGGTTTCGAACGGCACGATCTGGTCGCCGTCGCCATGGATCACCAGCGTCGGCACATCGATTTTCGCCATGTCCGGGCGGAAGTCGGTTTCCGAGAATGCGGTAACGCAATCCACCGTGCCTTTGAGTGACGCCAGCAGGGCGACATTCAGGGTTTGCGTGAGCACGCCGGCAGATACTTTCTGGCCTTGGTTGGTGCCATAGAACGGCGCAGCGAAATCGGCGATGAACTGCGCGCGATCCTGCAGCAGGCCGGCCTTGATGCCGTCGAACACCGAGGTGTCGACGCCCTGTGGAAAGTCGGCTTTCTTGCCGAACAGTGGCGTCACCGCGCCCAACAACACCAGACCGGCAACCCGCTCACTGCCATGCCGGGCGATGTAGCGGCTGACGTCGCCGCCGCCCATGGAGAAGCCGACCAGGGTCACGTCGCGCAGGTCCAGATGATTGATCAATTGCGCGATGTCATCGGCGAAGGTGTCGTAGTCGTAACCGGTCCACGGCTGGTCGGAACGGCCGAAACCACGGCGATCGAACGCAATGGTGCGATAGCCACGGCTGCTCAGGTATTCCATCTGGTATTCCCACATGTCGGCATCCAGCGGCCAGCCATGGCTGAACAGCACGGGTTTGCCGCTGCCCCAATCCTTGTAGTAAATCTCGGTACCGTCTTGCGTGGTGAAGGTGCTCATGGAAACTCCTGCTTCGGGGTTCAGTGCCGAAATGGCGGCATTCACTATCAGCGCAAAGCGCGCCGGCTACTTGTATGCAGGTGCTGGTTTTGCGTCGGTACAGTCGTGGATCTGCTGCAGAGTTGTATGATGCAACCCAAAGCCGCACGGTCGGCCACTGATACGAGGGAGTACGTCTAGGTGAAACGCAAAAGTTTGCAGGGCAACGCCTGCCCGGTTGCCCGCACGCTGGACCTGATCGGCGACTGGTGGTCACTACTGATCATCCGCGATGCGCTGGACGGAATTCGCCGTTTCAATGATTTTCAGAAGAGTCTGGATATCGCGAAAAACATGCTCAGTGCGCGCTTAAAGGGGCTGGTGGAGCAGGGCATCCTGCAAACCGCGCCGGCTGCTGATGGCGGTGCCTATAAGGAATACGTGCTGACAGATCGCGGCAAAGCCTTGCAGACGGTGATTGTCGCGCTATCGCAGTGGGGGGGAGAGTTCATGTATGGGCCGGGTGAGCCAGGTTCGGTGATGGTCGATGCAAGGGACCGCCAGCCGATTCGCAAGCTGGAATTGCAGTCTGCCGATGGCCGAACGCTTGGCCCCGCAGATGTGGCGACGCGGCTTGGCGTAGAACACTGATTCAGTGTGGCGAGGGAGCTTGCCCCCTCGCCACAGATGACGTGTTTCAAGTCTTTCCGATGCCAGGTTACTTAGCGAAACGCCGGCACCACATGCTTGATAAACAGCTCCAGCGATTTCTTCTTCTCTTCATGCGGCAAGCTGTTGTCACACCAGAAACTGAACTCATCTACCCCCAGTTCCTGGTAGTACTTGATCCGCGGAATGATCTCTTCGGGCGTACCAATCATCGCCGTCTTGTGCAGGCTCTCCAGCTCAAATTCCGGACGCCCGGCAAACTTCTCTTCCGGGCTTGGCGCGAGGAAGCCATTGACCGGGGTTTGCTTGTTGCCGAACCACGCATCGAAGGTGCGGTAGAAACGCGAGATCGCTTTCGCGCCGACTTTCCAGCCGTCCGGATTATCAGCGGTGTGCACGTGGGTGTGGCGCAGCACCATCAATTGCGGACGCGGCACGTCTGGATTGTTGTCCAGTGCGGTCTGGAACTTGTTCTTCAGGTCGAGGACCTCTTCGTCGCCCTTCATCAGCGGCGTGACCATCACGTTGCAGCCGTTGGCCACGGCGAAGTTGTGCGAATCCGGGTCGCGGGCGGCGATCCACATCGGCGGATTCGGCTTCTGGATCGGCTTCGGTACGCTGGTCGAGGTGGGGAATTTCCAGATGTCACCGTCGTGGGCGTAGTCGCCTTGCCACAAGGCGCGGACCACAGGGACCATTTCGCGCAATGCCTGGCCGCCGCTGGAGGCAGGCATGCCGCCGGCCATACGATCGAATTCAACCTGATAGGCGCCACGGGCCAGGCCGACTTCCATGCGACCGTTGCTGATCACGTCGAGCAACGCGCATTCACCGGCTACCCGCAACGGGTGCCAGAACGGCGCGATGATGGTGCCGGCGCCGAGGTGGATGGTGGTGGTCTTGGCGGCGAGGTAGGCGAGCAGTGGCATCGGGCTTGGCGAGATGGTGTATTCCATCGCGTGGTGTTCGCCGATCCACACGGTGCTGAAACCGCCGGCCTCGGCCATCAGGGTCAGTTCGGTGAGGTCTTCGAACAGTTGGCGGTGGCTGACGCTTTCGTCCCAGCGTTCCATGTGGATGAACAGGGAAAATTTCATGACGCTTCCTCGGATTTTTTGTTGTTGAGGCTACAAAACTTGTAGGAGTGAGCCTGCTCGCGATGGCGGTGTGTCAGAAAAAACATCGACATCGGATAAATCGCTAACGCGAGCAGGCTCACTCCTACAGTTGAATTGTGCGGGGCTGACGATCAGGCCAGGACGGGCAGGGCGCCCATCTTGCCGTGGCAGTACACCAGCGGCCCGCTAATTTGCTCGGGGACGATCAGATTCTTCACCGCGCCGACCATGATGGCGTGGTCGCCGCCTTCGTATTCGCGCCACAGTTCACATTCGATGATAGCCGTCGCGTTGGCGAGGATCGGGTTGCCCAGTTCGCTCAAGGTCCATTCGATGCCTTGGGCCTTGTCCTTGCCTTTGCGGGCAAAGGCGTAGGCTTCGCTCTGCTGGCCGCCGGACAGAACGTGGATGGCAAAACGCTTGTTCTTGATCAGTACCGGGTAGGAATCAGAGCTGTAGTTGGGGCAGAACAGCACCAGCGCCGGGTCCATCGACAGCGAGCTGAACGCACTGGCAGTCAGGCCGACAATCTGACCGTCATCGTCCAGGGTGGTAATAACGGTTACGCCGGACGGGAACGAGCCCATGACTTGTTTGTAGATGGCGGCATCGATCATTGGTCGGTCCTCGGGTGTGGTGCTGCTGTTTTTATGTGTTTGTTGGTCTGATGGTATACCAGTATTCAATCTTTGCAAGGGCTTTTAAGCTGAACCGATAAACGTGCCGCGTTCGTCGGAAACTCAGCATTTATGGGGCTTTCGGCTGGTCTGCAGACCAAGGATTCAGCGAGCATGGCATATCAGATAGCGCCGCAAACTGCGGATCAGTCTTGTGAATTGTTTGGAATACCATAATATGGTCTGCATCTGAGGGGCGACCATAGAGTCCTCCCGGTTTGGCTTCATACAACGATAAGAACAGACAAACTCGAGTTCATGCATATGTCCCAGATGTCCCGGCAAGATCCGTTGATCGAGAACCATACGGTCGACTACGTCCCACTCGCGGAACGCCACGGGAAGGCCCGCGACCTATTCACCCTTTGGTTCAGCACCAACATTGCGCCACTGCCCATCGTCACCGGCGCCATGGTGGTTCAGGTGTTCCACCTCGATTTGCTTTGGGGGCTGTTGGCGATTGCGCTGGGACACATGATTGGCGGCGTGGTGATTGCGCTGGCGTCGGCTCAAGGCCCGCGCATGGGCATTCCGCAGATGGTCCAGAGTCGCGGCCAGTTCGGCCGTTATGGCGCGCTGTTGATCGTGTTCTTCGCCGCGCTGATCTACATCGGTTTCTTTATTTCCAACATCGTGCTCGCCGGCAAATCCATCGTCGGCATCGCGCCCTCGGTGCCGGCGCCGCTGAGCATTCTGATCGGCGCACTCGCGGCCACGGCGATCGGGGTGATCGGCTACAACTTCATTCACACGCTGAACCGCATTGGCACCTGGGTGATGGGCAGCGCGTTGCTCGCCGGTTTCATCTATATCTTCGCCCATGACTTACCGGCGGACTTTCTCACTCGCGGCAGTTTTAACCTGTCGGGGTGGCTGGCGACGGTGTCGCTGGGGATCATCTGGCAGATCAGTTTCTCGCCGTATGTGTCCGACTATTCGCGTTACTTGCCGGCGGATATTGGCATTGCCAAACCGTTCTGGGCGACTTATCTGGGCGCGACGCTGGGCACGATTCTGTCGTTCAGCTTCGGCGCGGTGGCCGTGCTGGCGACCCCGGAAGGCACTGAAGCGATGGTCGCGGTCAAGCAGTCGACGGGTTGGCTCGGGCCGATTCTGATGGTGCTGTTTCTGCTCAATATCATCAGCCACAACGCGCTGAATCTGTATGGCGCGGTGCTGTCGATCATCACCTCGATCCAGACTTTCGCCAGCCAATGGACGCCAAGCATCAAGGTGCGCGTGGTGTTGTCGAGCGTGGTGCTCGCGGGTTGCTGCGTGGTTGCGCTGGGCGCGTCGGCGGATTTCATTTCCGAGTTCATCGGTTTGATTCTGGCGCTGCTGCTGGTGCTGGTGCCGTGGGCGTCGATCAACCTCATCGACTTCTATCTGATCAAGCGCGGCTGCTACGACATTACCTCGATCTTCCGCGCCGATGGCGGGATTTACGGGCGCTTCAATCTGCACGCGATCATTGCGTACTTTATCGGCATCCTCGTGCAGTTGCCGTTCGCCAACACCTCGCTGTACGTCGGACCGTACGCCAATCTGGTTGAGGGCGCGGACTTGTCCTGGCTGGTCGGCCTGGTGGTGACCGTTCCGTTGTATTACTGCCTGGCGACACGCGGCCAGACTGAGCAGAGCAGGGCGGCCAGGTTGGGTTACACCGACTGACCTGATCTGCTTCAGCACAATGCCCGGCCCTTCGCCGGGCATTGTTGTTTACGCATCCCGGCGGTCAATCAAATTGGCCACATCGATCCCCTTTTGGCCCATCCCCCACTGTGCTCCAGCTACGCTGTCAGCAAGAATCAAAACCACAACGAGACGCTCGACCCTTTTTACCCTTGGCTACCTTTACAGCCGCTGCCGTGTACAGAACATAAAAACCATCGAACTCACGCTGCCTTTTGGGGAACAACCATGGTCACGATGAAACGCATTCTGGGTGCCACTGTGTGTGGGCTGTCGCTGTTGGCCGGCGCCGTCCAGGCTGAGCAACGCGAACTGCGCGTGTACAACTGGGCGGATTACATCCTGCCGTCCGTGCCCAAGGATTTCGCCGCAAAAAGCGGCATCAAAGTGACTTGGGACACCTTCGACACCAACGAATCCCTCGAAGCCAAACTGCTGACCGGCAACTCCGGCTACGACCTGGTGGTGCCGTCGAATCAGTTCCTTGAAACGCAGATCAAGGCAGGCGTGTTTCAGAAACTGGATAAATCGAAACTGCCGAACTGGAGCCACCAGGACCCGGAACTGTTGAAACTGCTGGGCAAGAACGATCCGGGCAACCAGTACGGCGTGCCTTACATGGTCGGCACCGTGCTGATCGGCTTCAACCCGGCCAAAGTCAAAGCGGCACTGGGCGACAACGCGCCGGTGGACAGTTGGGATCTGGTGTTCAAGCCGGAGAACATGGAAAAGCTCAAATCCTGCGGCGTGGCGATGCTTGATTCGCCGACGGAAATCCTACCGCTGGCCCTGCATTATCTGGGCCTCGACCCGAACAGCCAGAACCCCGCCGACTATGAAAAAGCCAAGGAGCTGATGCTCAAGGTTCGCCCGTACGTGACTTACTTCAACTCGGCCAAATACATGACTGACATCGCCAACGGCGATATTTGCGTGGCCATCGGTTATTCCGGCAGCTTCTACCAGTTCGGCAATCGCGCCAAAGAGGCGAAAAACGGCGTAGTGGTTGACTGGCGTCTGCCGAAGGAAGGCGCGCCGATCTGGTTCGATACCTTCGCCATTCCGAAGAGCGCGAAGAACGTCGCCGAGGCGCATGAATTCCTCAACACCTTGCTCGACCCGAAAGTGATTGCGCCGATCAGCGACTTCCTCGGCTACCCGAATGCGAACAAGGATTCGATGCCGCTGATCAACAAGGAAATCACTGACAACCCGAACCTGACACCGACCCCGGAAGCGCTGAAAAACCTCTACGTCGTGCAGCCGTTGCCGCAAAAACTTGAGCGTGTACGCACCCGCGTGTGGACCAACATCAAGTCCGATAAGTAACACTGCTCCCCCTGTAGGAGTGAGCCTGCTCGCGATAGCGCCAGATCAGTCAACATCGCGTCGTTTGACAGACCGCTATCGCGAGC
>NZ_AKJR01000158.1:0-15314 GCF_000282235.1 Pseudomonas sp. GM24
AATGCAGCCTTGGACGCTCTGCGTCCGCCGCTTATGTGACGCAGAGCGTCACGGAATACATTCCCACGCGGAGCATGGGAACGATCAACAGCCAGCGACCTTATTTCTTGTCGCGGCGCTTCTTGTCAGCTTTTTTGTGGTGCGACATCAAGCGACGCTTCTTGTTGACCTGGCGGTCGGTCAGCGTGGTCTTGTTGCCTTCGTACGGGTTCTCGCCGCCCTTGAACTCGATGCGGATCGGCGTACCGACCAGCTTCAGCACACGACGGTAGGTGTTCTCCAGATAGCGCACATACGACTTCGGCACTTTCTCGATCTGGTTACCGTGGATCACGATGATCGGCGGGTTCGCACCACCCAAGTGGGCGTAGCGCAGCTTGATCCGGCGGTTGTTGACCATCGGTGGCGCATGCTCGCCAACCGCGTCTTCGAGAATCTGGGTCAGACGGTTGGTCGGCCAGCGGGTGACCGCCGACTTGAACGAGTTCTGCACCGAAGCGTAGAGGTTGCCCACGCCAGTGCCGTGCAGGGCCGAGATGAAGTGGATGTCTGCGTAATCAACGAAGAACAGACGACGCTGCAGCTCGACCTTCACATAGTCGCGCTCGCTCGGCGTCATGCCATCCCACTTGTTGATCGCGATCACCAGCGCGCGACCCGATTCGATGGCAAAACCGAGCAGGTTGAGGTCGTGATCGACCACACCTTCGCGGGCGTCCATCACGAAGATCACTACGTTGGCGTCTTTGATCGCTTGCAGGGTTTTGACCACGGAGAATTTTTCGACTTCTTCGTGGATCTTGCCGCGCTTGCGCACACCAGCGGTGTCGATCAGCGTGTACTTCTCTTCATTGCGCTCGAACGGAATGTAGATACTGTCACGCGTGGTGCCGGGCTGGTCATAAACGATAACCCGGTCTTCACCGAGCATGCGGTTGACCAAGGTCGACTTGCCGACGTTCGGACGACCGATGATGGCGATCTTGATCCCGTCTTTTTCGCTTGGGCCAGGAATGCGCTTGGCTTCCTCGCCTTCGGCAACGATCTCTTCTTCGCCTTCTTCCGGCTCTTCTTCGTCTCTCGGGAAATCACCCAGGGCGATTTCCAGCATCTGGGTGATGCCACGGCCGTGAGCACCGGCGATCGGGATCGCGTGGCCCATACCCAGCGGAGCGAATTCAGCGCGGGCCATTTCCGGGTCGATGTTGTCGACCTTGTTGGCAACCACGTAGGAACGCTTGTTACGTTTGCGCAGGTGTTCGGCGATCATCTGGTCGGCGGCGGTGAAGCCGGCCTTGGCATCTACCAGGAACAGCACAACGTCTGCTTCTTCAATGGCCAGCAGCGACTGCTCGGCCATTTTTTCGTCCATACCGTGCTCGTCACCGGAGATACCGCCGGTGTCGACCAGAATGTAGGAACGCCCTTGCCACTTGGCCTCACCGTACTGGCGATCACGGGTCAGACCGGACAAGTCGCCGACGATGGCGTCACGAGTCCTGGTCAGGCGGTTGAACAAGGTGGACTTGCCGACGTTCGGTCGGCCCACCAGGGCGATTACGGGAACCATGCGGCTCTCCACTTCGTTATTTCAGAAAATACAAAAGCCGCTGCGAGGCAGCGGCTGGTGCTCGGGGCAACGCCTGTTAGCGCTGCAAGCCCCATGAATCCGGGGCCGCCTGGGGGTTTAACCCCAAGCATAGTTGTTACTTGATGGTCAGGGCTTCCAGTTTGCCGCTGTTGCCATATACATAAATCGTGTCACCCACCACCAGCGGACGGGCACGCAGGCCGTCGCTGTCGATGCGCTCGCGGCCGACGAAACGACCGTCAACCTGACTCAGCAGGTGCAGATAACCTTCCAGGTCACCCACTGCAACATAGCTGGAGAACACTTCCGGAGCCGACAGTTGACGGCGGGCCAGCGAATCGTTGCTCCACAATGCTGTGGTGGAACGTTCGTCGACGCCTTCAACGGTGCCCGAGGACAGGCTCACGTAAACGCTGCCGAAACCCTGAGCGATACCGGCATAGCTCGACGCATCGCGCTGCCAGAGTTGACGACCGCTTTCCAGGTCCAGTGCCGCCACGCGACCCTGGTAGCTGGCAACGTACAGCGTACCGCCGGACAGCAGCAGACCGCCGTCGATGTCGACTACGCGCTCCAGCTCCGAACGACCTTGTGGAATCGCAATGCGTTGTTCCCAGACCGGCACGCCGTTGGAAATGTCCAGAGCGACCACTTTACCGGTCGACAGGCCAGCCACCGCGAGGCGGTTGGTGACCAGCGGAGCACTGGTGCCACGCAGGGTCAGTACGGCCGGCGTGCTGTCATACACCCAGCGCTGAGTACCGGTCGATGCATCCAGACCGATCAGACGATCGTCCTGAGTCTGCACGACCACGACGTCGCCATTGTTGGCCGGCGGCGCGAGAACTTCGCTGTTGACGCGAGCACGCCACTTCTCTTCACCGTTGCTGGTGTCCAGAGCGACGACTTCGCCACGCAGCGTACCGATCAGAACCAGACCGTAACCCACGCCCACGGCGCCGGAGACGGGCAGCTCAAGATCCTGCTTCCACTTCACATCGCCATTGCCGCGATCCATGGCCATCACCACGCCAGTTACATCGGCGGCGTAGATGGTGTCACCGTCGATCGCCGGCACCAGCATGTTGTAGGTTTCGCCCTGACCGTCACCGATCGAACGACTCCACTGCTTGTGCAGGACCACTTCTTCTTTGAAGTCGGTCAGTTCAGCCGGTGGCAATTCTTTTTTGCTGTTGCTGCTGCAACCCGCGGCCAGAAGGGCCAGAGCCAGCAATGCTGCATGCTTCCAACGGATCACGTCACGCATCCCCTTTGGCCAGGTCGTCGAGCTTGATTTGAAGGCCACCGACCGCCGCTTCATCCGACAGTGCCGCCTTGGCTTTTTGATACGCCTTGTTCGCGTCATCGGTACGGCCCAGCTGTACCAGCAGGTCGCCCTTGAGTTCTTCGCGAGTGGCCAGGAATGCTTTGTCGGCATCGCCGTCGAGCAGTTTCAGGCCGTCTTCAGCCTTGTTTTGCGCGCCGAGTACCTGCGCCAGACGCTGACGGGCGATTTCGCCCAGCGCCGGGTTGGCCGGTTTGTCGACGATGGCTTTCAGTTCGGTCGCGGCGTCGTCCAGCTTGCCGCTGTCGACCGCTACTTTGGCGACGAACAGGCTGCCGTACTGCGCGTAGGCAGAACCGCCGAATTCGCTGTTGAGCTTACCGGCCAGGTCCGCAACGCGGGCGGCATCAGGTTTGCCGTCAGGCGTCAGCGTGGTTTCCAGCAGTTGCTGATAGAGCACCGAGGCGCCTTGCGACTGGTTGCTCTGATACTTGTGATAAGCCTGCCAGCCGAACACGATGACCAGCGCCAACAGGCCGCCGGTGACCAGAGGTTTGCCGTTGCGTGTCCACCAGTCCTTCAAATCCGCCAACTGTTCGTCTTCGGTACTCGACACCCCAATACTCCTTAATCGCTAAATCGGCTGTTTGGACAGCTTCAACCCTGCACGACGCAGGTGGCCAGGTGAGCGGCGAGCGCATCCCAGGCAATGCTTTGTTGTTCGCCCTGGCCACGCAGGGGTTTGAAACCTACCACTTGCTGGGCCATTTCGTCGTCACCGAGGATCAGTGCGTACAGCGCACCGCTCTTGTCGGCCTTCTTGAATTGGCTTTTGAAGCTGCCAGCGCCGGCATTGACTTGCAGACGCAGGTTTGGAAGTTGATCGCGAACACGTTCAGCCAGAGCCAGACCCGCCAGCTCGGCTTCTTCACCGAAGGCACACAGATAGACATCAACCTGACGGGAGATTTCTTCCGGGATCTGCTCCAGAGTTTCCAGCATCAGCACCAGACGCTCGATGCCCATGGCGAAACCAACGCCGGTGGTCGGCTTGCCGCCCATCTGCTCGACCAGCCCGTCGTAACGGCCGCCGGCGCAGACAGTGCCCTGGGCGCCGAGCTTGTCGGTGACCCATTCGAAAACGGTTTTGCTGTAGTAGTCGAGGCCACGCACCAGCTTCGGGTTGAGCACATATGGAATGCCGACAGCATCCAGACGCGCTTTCAAACCTTCGAAGTGCGTACGGGATTCGTCATCGAGGTAGTCGGCCATCTTCGGCGCATCGACCAGTACCGCTTGAGTGTCGGCATTTTTCGTGTCGAGCACACGCAGCGGGTTGGTTTTCAGGCGACGCTGGCTGTCTTCATCGAGCTTGTCGTGATGCGCCGAGAGGTACTCGACCAGCGCTTCACGATAGCGACCACGGGACTCGCTGGTGCCCAGGCTGTTGAGTTCGAGTTTGACCGCATCACGAATACCCAGCTCGCCCCACAGGCGCCAGGTCATGATGATCAGCTCGGCGTCGATGTCCGGACCGTCGAGGTTGAACACCTCCAGGCCGATCTGGTGGAACTGGCGATAACGACCTTTCTGCGGACGCTCGTGGCGGAACATCGGGCCGATGTACCAGAGTTTCTGCACCTGGCCACCGCCGGTGATGCCGTGCTCAAGCACTGCACGCACGCATGCAGCGGTGCCTTCCGGACGCAAGGTCAGAGAGTCGCCGTTGCGGTCTTCGAAGGTGTACATCTCTTTTTCGACGATGTCGGTCACTTCACCGATCGAGCGCTTGAACAGCTCGGTGAACTCGACGATCGGCATGCGGATCTGCTTGTAACCGTAGTTATCCAGCAGACGCGCAACAGTGCCCTCGAAATAACGCCACAGCGGGGTCTGTTCGGGCAGGATGTCGTTCATGCCACGAATGGCTTGCAGAGACTTGCTCACTTTAAATCCTTAAATTCGTTCGGCGCTTCAGTCAGGCTCAGCCGCGCGCAATAACCGCAGCGTCAGCTTCGACCTTTTCGGCCGCTTTCTGGCGGATCAGCTTTTCCAGCTCGTCCACCAGATTGTCATTCGTCAGTTTCTGCGACGGCTTGCCGTCGATGTAAATCAGGTTTGGCGTGCCGCCGGTCAAGCCGATATGGGCTTCCTTGGCTTCGCCGGGGCCGTTGACCACACAACCGATCACCGCGACATCCAGCGGCACCAGCAGGTCTTCAAGACGCCCTTCCAGCTCGTTCATGGTTTTCACCACATCGAAGTTCTGCCGCGAGCAGCTCGGGCAGGCGATGAAGTTGATGCCACGGGAACGCAGATGCAAAGACTTGAGAATGTCGTAACCGACCTTCACTTCCTCGACCGGGTCGGCCGCCAGCGAGATGCGGATAGTATCGCCAATCCCCTCGGCGAGCAGCATACCTAGGCCCACGGCGGATTTCACTGTGCCCGAACGCAATCCACCGGCTTCGGTGATGCCCAGGTGCAGCGGTTGAACGATTTCTTTCGCCAGCAAGCGGTAGGCTTCGACGGCCATGAACACGTCGGAGGCTTTCACGCTGACCTTGAAGTCCTGGAAATTCAGGCGTTCGAGGTGCTCAACGTGACGCAAAGCAGATTCGACCAGCGCAGCCGGGGTCGGCTCGCCGTATTTCTTTTGCAGGTCTTTTTCCAGGGAACCGGCGTTGACGCCGATGCGGATCGGAATGCCGCGATCACGCGCTGCATCGACCACCGCACGAACACGGTCTTCGCGCCCGATGTTGCCCGGGTTGATGCGCAGGCAGTCCACGCCCAACTCGGCTACGCGCAAGGCGATCTTGTAATCGAAGTGGATGTCGGCAACCAGCGGCACTTTGACCAGTTGCTTGATCTTGCCGAACGCCTCGGCGGCGTCCATGTCCGGCACCGAGACGCGGACGATGTCGACGCCAGCAGCTTCCAGACGGTTGATTTGCGCAACAGTGGCGGCGACGTCATTGGTGTCGCTGTTGGTCATGCTCTGCACCGCGATCGGCGCGTCGCCGCCCACCGGTACGTTGCCAACCCAGATCTTGCGCGAAACGCGACGTTTGATTGGAGATTCGCCGTGCATGACTTATTGACCCAACTTCAGGCGAGCAGTCTCGCCACTGGTGAACGGAGCGATATCGACCGGCTGGCCGTTGTAGCTGACCTGTGCAGCACGGGCAACGCCCAGACGCACGGCGAGCGGCGGCTTGCCGCTGACGGTCACATTATCGCCTTTATGCTTCAGACCACTGAACAGTACTTTGCCACGGCCATCGGTGACTTGCGCCCAGCAATCGGCGCTGAACTGCAGTTGTACCTGACCATCGCCGGCCACCGGAGCGGCCGCTTCTGCGGCTGGTGCCGGTGTAGCAGCAACGACTGGAGCGGTAACGGTTGGTGCTGGGGTAGCTGGAACGGTTGGCGCAGGAGTGGCCGGATTGGCGACAACCGGGGCTGGCGTATGAACCGGAGCGGTCGGCGTTACAGCCGGTGCAACCGGTGCCGCTGGAGCAGTTGCCGGGGCAGCAGCTTCTGCGCCAGTCGATTCAGCAGTGGTTTCAGACTGAGGCAATGCCAGCGCAGTCGAGCTGTCGGACTGGTTCTCCTCGACAGCCTGATCTTCCGGCTCGTCGATCGGGTGAATCTGGGTCGTACCGTCAGCGCCCTCGACTTCAACGTGCTCAGGCGCCAGGGACGTCAGGTCCTTGGTGCGCAGCGACGTCTGATCCTGCCACCAGACGAAACCGCCGCCGATGACCGCAATCAGCAACAGCAGGCTGACAATACGCAAAATAGTGTGGGAAACCCGTACAGGCTCTTCGATACGACCAAGGGCGTGAACGTTGCTGCCCTGGGAGTCGGTGCCGGTGGACTGGTCGAATTGCTGAACCAGCACGGTCTGGTCCATGCCGAGCAATTTGGCATAGGCGCGAATGTAACCGCGAGCGAAGGTATGCCCCGGCAGCTTGTCGAAAGCGCCGGCTTCAAGATTGCTCAGGGAAGTCACGGTGAGGTTGAGCTTGAGGGCCACTTCGGCCAGCGACCAGCCATTGCTTTCGCGGGCCTGGCGCAGGGTCTCACCGGGGTTAACGCGATTCGCTGCTACAACTTCGGGATGCGCCGCTTTCATCATTGCTCCGACAGGTATTGCTGATATTCCGGCGTACCGGGATAGAGTCGTTTTAATTGCAGGCCATAACTGGCGGCCTTGTCGCGATCTTCAAACACTTTTGCCAGCCGAACGCCGAGCAATAGACTACGTGCATTTTGTTCGGTCAGCAGGCTGAATCGGTCGTAATAGTCACGCGCGGGCACATAATGCCTGTCTTCGAAGGACAACTCAGCCATTTCCAGCAATGCACGCGGTTGTTGGCGGTTCAAACGCAGCGCCTTTTCCAGTTGCTGCTGCGCCAGATCACGCTGACCGAGCTTTGCGGCCGTCATGCCGAGGTTTTCGAACACACGCGAACGCTCAGGATACAGGGTATCGGCCGCAGCCTGTTCAAAACGCTCGTAGGCTTCTTTATAACGCTGTTGTTCGTAGAGAAAACTGCCGTAGTTGTTGAGGATGCGCGCATCGGCGGGACGGGAGGACAAGGCCTTGCGGAAGTGTTCGTCGGCCAGCTCAGGTTCCATTTCGGACTGAAACACCAAACCGAGGGCCGCATTGGCATCCGGATCGGAGCCGTCGATTTCCAGCGCCTTTTTCAGCGGCACCTTGGCCCGTTCAGTCATGCCTTGCTGCAAGTATCCCAGCCCCAGCTGCACGTAGGCAGCCCGCGCTTCATCGCGGCCCTTGCTGGTCTTCATCGGGTTGTAGTCACCCGAAAGGACACAACCAGCACACAGGCTGGCCAACAGCAACAGCAGCGCAAAGCGCAGGGACATAGAGATCCTCTCTTAGTTAGTATTCGCGGCGTTCTGTGCCAGATCGCTGTCGGCGCTCAACTCACGCACGGCGATGTAACGTTCGCTGCGACGGGTGCGATCCAGCACCTGCCCTACCAATTGACCACATGCAGCGTCGATGTCTTCACCACGGGTGGTGCGCACAGTGACGTTGAAACCGGCCTGATGCAACTGATCCTGGAAACGACGGATCGCGTTGTTGCTCGGCCGCTCGTACCCGGAATGCGGGAACGGGTTGAACGGAATCAGGTTGATCTTGCACGGGATATCTTTCAGCAGCGCGATCATTTCCACCGCGTGCTCGACCTTGTCGTTGATGTCCTTGAGCAAGGTGTACTCGATGGTCAGCACACGTTTCTCGCCCAGAGACGACATGTAGCGCTGGCACGACTCGAGCAGCATCTTAAGCGGATATTTCTTGTTGATCGGCACCAATTGGTTACGCAATGCGTCATTTGGTGCGTGCAGGGACAACGCCAGGGACACGTCGATGTGCTTGGCCAGCTCATCGATCATCGGCACCACACCCGACGTGGACAGGGTCACGCGGCGCTTGGAGATCCCGTAGCCGAGGTCATCCATCATCAGATGCATGGCGGCGACGACGTTGTCGAAGTTCAGCAATGGCTCACCCATGCCCATCATCACCACGTTGGTGATGGCACGGTCGACGGTTGCCGGGACACTGCCAAAAGATTTGTTGGCAATCCACACCTGGCCGATGACTTCGGCGGCGGTGAGGTTGCTATTGAAGCCTTGCTTGCCGGTGGAGCAGAAACTGCAATCCAGGGCACAGCCTGCCTGGGACGAAACGCACAAAGTGCCGCGTTTGCCCTGGGGAATGTACACGGTCTCGACGCAGCTGCCGGACGCCACGCGCACCACCCACTTACGGGTGCCGTCGCTGGAGATGTCCTCGCTGACCACTTCCGGACCACGGACCTCAGCAATAACCTTGAGCTTGTCGCGCAAGGCCTTGCTGACGTTCGTCATGGCGTCGAAATCATCGACACCAAAGTGGTGAATCCATTTCATTACCTGACCGGCACGGAAACGCTTCTCCCCGATTGAGTCGAAGAATTTTTCCATTTCCTGTTGAGTCAGACCCAGCAGGTTGGTTTTTACAGTCGATGTAGTCATGGATTCACCTTCACTCTTAAGCCAATGCTTAGCGAGTGGTTACTTCAGTAGCTGCGAAGAAGTACGAGATTTCACGAGCAGCTGCGGCTTCGGAGTCCGAACCGTGAACAGCGTTGGCGTCGATGGAATCAGCGAAATCAGCGCGGATGGTGCCGGCAGCAGCTTCTTTAGGGTTGGTAGCGCCCATCAGCTCACGGTTCAGAGCGATAGCGTTTTCGCCTTCCAGAACCTGAACAACAACAGGACCGGAGATCATGAAAGCAACCAGGTCGCCGAAGAAACCACGAGCGCTGTGCTCAGCGTAGAAGCCTTCAGCTTCAGCTTTGGACAGTTGCTTCAGTTTCGAAGCTACAACGCGCAGGCCGGCTTTTTCGAAACGAGTGGTGATTTCGCCGATGACGTTTTTTGCAACAGCGTCAGGCTTGATGATGGAGAAAGTGCGTTGAACAGCCATGGTGTAACTCCAGAAACGGTAATTTGCGAAAAATTAAACCCGCGAATTATACGCGGGTTCTTGGGTATTGCCTAACCTGCGAGACGATCAGTCCAATTCTTTGGCCCAGAGCTCCTGAACCGCTTCCAGCACCTTCTCGCCGACACGGCCAGAAGAGCTATCGAAGTCAGGCAGATCCAGGATCATCTGCTGCAGACGGACAAAACCTACAGAATACGGATCGACGCCGTCATGGGCCTCGGCCAATTCTTCTGCAATACGTTGAACATCATTCCAACCGTAGCTCATGACAGTCTTACCAGTCAGTGCGGCGCTTCGGCCGCATGGTTAAGCGAATATTTCGGAATTTCGACGGTGATGTCTTCTTCACCAACGATAGCCTGGCAAGCCAGACGCGATTGCGCTTCCAGACCCCAGGCCCGATCGAGGAAATCTTCTTCCAGCTCATCGGCCTCTTCCATCGAGTCGAAACCCTCGCGGATGATGCAGTGGCAGGTGGTGCAAGCGCAGACACCGCCGCAAGCGCTTTCCATCTCGATGTGGTGTTCGTGGGCCAGTTCGAGAATCGATGTGCCGGGCGCAGCCTCTACAACCATGCCTTCAGGGCAGAACTTCTCGTGGGGCAGAAAAATGACCTGCGGCATCAGATATCCTCGATTTCATTCAGATTGCGCCCCGACAGAGCGGCTTTCACCGTCAGATCCATGCGGCGGGCAGCAAAAGCATCGGTCACTTGCGACAGACGCTTGGTCTGCTGCTCGATGGCATAACCATCGGTACCTTTCATCAGTTCGGCCAATTCCTGCAGCTGCAGGTCGATAACCATGCGCTCTTCGGCGTCGAGCAAACGCTCGCCATCCGCCTCCAGAGCGCCCTGCACCGCTTCGATCAGACGCTGGGCATCGACCTGCTGCTCACGCAGAACGCGGGCGACCTTGTCGTCATTGGCGTGCTGGAACGAATCCTTGAGCATTTTGGCGATTTCGCCGTCGGTCAGACCGTAGGACGGTTTGACCTGAATGCTTGCCTCAACGCCTGAACCCAGTTCACGGGCGGAAACGCTGAGCAGACCGTCGGCATCGACCTGGAAGGTCACGCGAATCTTCGCTGCACCCGCCACCATCGCTGGAATGCCGCGCAATTCGAAACGCGCCAGCGAACGGCAGTCGCTAATCAGCTCGCGCTCACCCTGCAAGACGTGGATCGCCATGGCCGACTGGCCGTCTTTATAAGTCGTAAAATCTTGTGCGCGAGCGACGGGAATGGTGGTGTTACGTGGAATCACCTTTTCCATCAGACCGCCCATGGTTTCCAGCCCCAGGGACAGTGGAATCACGTCGAGCAGCAGCAACTCGCCGCCATCGCGCTTGTTGCCAGCCAGGGTATCGGCCTGGATCGCGGCACCGATGGCCACCACTTGATCCGGGTCGATTTCGGTCAGAGGCTGACGACCAAAGGCTTCGGCAACGGCTTCGCGAACACGCGGAACGCGAGTCGAACCGCCGACCATGACCACGGCGTGCACGTCTTCCAGCTCGATGCCGGAGTCGCGAACGGCGCGGCGGCAGGCTTTCAGACTGCGCGCGACCATTGGCTCGATCAGCGCATCGAAGGCTTCGCGGGTCAGCGGTGCTTTCCAGTCGCCATAGGCCACTTCAACGCTAGACGCATCGGTCAGGGCTTCTTTGGCCGCGCAAGCGGTTTGCAGCAGATTGCGTTGTGCGCCCGGATCAAGATCGGCGGACAGGCCCGCGCTCTCGATGATCCAGCCGGCAATCGCGTGATCGAAGTCATCGCCGCCCAGCGCGCTGTCGCCGCCGGTGGCCAGCACTTCAAAAACACCGCCAGTCAGACGCAAAATGGAAATATCGAAGGTGCCGCCGCCCAGGTCATAAATAGCGACCAGGCCTTCAGCGTGTTGATCCAGACCGTACGCCACAGCGGCAGCGGTCGGCTCATTGAGCAGACGCAGCACGTTCAGACCGGCGAGCTTCGCCGCGTCCTTGGTGGCTTGACGCTGAGCATCATCGAAGTAAGCAGGAACGGTGATCACCGCACCCACCAGCTCGCCACCCAAGGTTGCTTCAGCGCGCTGACGCAGGACCTTGAGGATATCGGCGGAGACTTCGACCGGGCTTTTCGGGCCTTGCACGGTGTCGATGAACGGCATGTGCGATTCGCCACCGACAAAGCGGTATGGCAGTTGCTCGCCCAATTGCTTGACGTCGGACAGACCACGACCCATCAAGCGCTTGACCGACAGCACGGTGTTCAAAGGATCGGACGCGGCAGCCAGTTTGGCCGACTCGCCAACTTCGACGCGATCGGCGTGGTAACGCACAGCGGACGGCAGGATGACCTGCCCGTTTGCGTCAGCCAACGGCTCGGAAAGACCACTGCGCAACGCAGCGACCAGCGAATTGGTAGTGCCCAAGTCGATCCCCACAGCCAGACGACGCTGGTGCGGTTGAGGACTTTGGCCGGGTTCGGCGATCTGCAGTAGGGCCATCGTGATCAGGACTTATCTGTATATCAGGCGTGCGACCGGAGCGGCACTGGGTTAATCGTCGAGGCGCTCTTCTAACTGGCGCACTTCGTAGGTGAGCTTGTCGAGGAACTGCATGCGCCGCATCAGGCGTTCGGCCTGCTCACGTTGCGCTGCATCATCCCAACAGGCTGCGAAGCTTTCATTGAGTTCTTCCTGAGCCACTTTCAGGCGCCGCTTGAACACTGCGACGCCGTCGAGATCGGCACTGTCCTGGAGGTCTTCGAGCTCTTCGCGCCATTGCATCTGCTGCAGAAGAAACTCGGGGTCGTGGACCGTGACTTCCATCGGCACTTCATGCCCGCTGATGGTCAGCAGGTAGCGTGCGCGCTGGGCCGGACTCTTGAGCGTCTGATAGGCGTCGTTGAGCCGCGCAGACTGCTCGAGTGCCGACCGCTGCTCACGCTCGGAAGCGTCGGCAAAGCGGTCAGGATGAACGCCGCGCGCCAACTCACGATAGCGCGTGGCCAACTGCTCGAGATCCAGACGGAAACCCGGTTGCAGCTCGAATAAAGCGAAATGACAAGGAATACCCACGACAAGCCTCAGATGTTGAAGCTTTCGCCGCAGCCACATTCACCGCGTACGTTGGGGTTGTTGAACTTGAAGCCTTCGTTCAACCCTTCCTTGACGAAATCGAGCTCGGTGCCGTCCAGGTAAGCCAGGCTTTTCGGGTCGATGATCACTTTTTCGCCGTGACTCTCGAACACCTGATCCTCTGCAACCACCTCGTCGACAAACTCCAGCACGTAGGCAAGGCCGGAACAGCCTGTGGTGCGAACACCCAGACGAATCCCTTCACCTTTGCCGCGCCCGTCGAGGGAGCGCCGCACGTGTCGAGCAGCCGCTTCTGTCATGCTGATAGCCATCGGTGACTCCTTACTCGTCGCCAAATCCAGAAAGTCAGATCAAGCCTTTCTTCTGCTTGTAATCGCGAACAGCCGCTTTGATAGCGTCTTCAGCCAGTACCGAGCAGTGAATCTTCACTGGCGGCAGGGCCAGTTCTTCGGCCAGCTGAGTGTTCTTGATGGTTTCTGCTTCGTCCAGGGTCTTGCCCTTCATCCACTCGGTGGCGAGGGAGCTGGAAGCGATAGCCGAACCGCAGCCGTAGGTCTTGAACTTGGCATCTTCGATGATGCCGGCGTCGTTGACCTTGATTTGCAGACGCATCACGTCGCCGCACGCCGGAGCGCCGACCATGCCGGTGCCGACATCAGGATCTTCCGCGTTCATCTTGCCGACGTTGCGCGGGTTTTCGTAGTGGTCGATGACCTTTTCGCTGTAAGCCATGATTCTCAATCCTCACTCATCAGGGCCGCTCTTGAGACCCTGCAACTGCGCTGCGTAAACTGCCGCGTCGCTACAGGATCTGTATCTGGCGGCTTCTATATTTAGTGTGCCGCCCACTCGATTTTCGAGATATCGACGCCGTCTTTGTACATGTCCCACAGCGGCGACAGAGCGCGCAGCTTGGTAACGGCCTCGCAGACTTTCTGCGCGGCGTAGTCGATTTCTTCTTCGGTGGTGAAACGGCCGAAGGTGAAGCGGATCGAGCTGTGTGCCAGTTCGTCGTTGCGGCCCAAGGCGCGCAGTACGTACGAAGGCTCCAGCGACGCCGAGGTGCACGCCGAACCGGACGATACCGCCAGATCCTTGAGCGCCATGATCAGCGACTCGCCTTCAACGTAGTTGAAGCTCAGGTTCAGGTTGTGCGGAACGCGGGCGGTCAGGCTGCCGTTGACGTACAGCTCTTCCAGATGCTCGACCTGCTTGTAGAAACGGTCGCTTAAGGCTTTGATACGGACGTTTTCGGCCGCCATGTCTTCTTTGGCTACGCGGAACGCTTCACCCATGCCGACGATCTGGTGGGTCGCCAGGGTGCCGGAACGCATGCCACGCTCGTGACCGCCGCCGTGCATGGTCGCTTCGATGCGCACACGCGGCTTGCGGCTGACGTACAGCGCGCCGATGCCTTTAGGGCCGTAGGTTTTGTGGGCAGAGAACGACATCATGTCGACCTTCAGCTTCTGCAGGTCGATCTCGACCTTGCCAGTGGACTGAGCGGCGTCAACGTGGAACAGAACGCCCTTGGCGCGGAGCATTTCGCCGATCGCTGCGATGTCGTTGACGGTGCCGATTTCGTTGTTCACGTGCATCACCGAGACCAGGATGGTGTCTTCGCGCAATGCCGCTTCAATCATGGCCGGGGTGATCAGACCGTCTTCGGTCGGCTCGAGGTAGGTGACCTCAAAACCTTCACGCTCCAGTTGGCGCATGGTGTCGAGGACAGCCTTGTGCTCGATCTTGGAGGTGATCAGGTGCTTGCCCTTGGAACCGTAGAAATGCGCCGCACCCTTGATTGCCAGGTTGTCGGATTCGGTGGCACCGGAAGTCCAGACGATTTCGCGCGGGTCGGCGTTGACCAGATCAGCCACCTGACGACGGGCGTTTTCGACCGATTCTTCAGCCTTCCAGCCGAACACGTGGGAACGGGACGCCGGGTTACCGAAGTTTCCGTCGACCAGCAGGCATTCACTCATTTTTTGCGCAACACGCGGATCAACCGGGGTGGTCGCAGAGTAATCAAGGTAAATCGGCAATTTCATGGACTATCTCCTAAATCAGGGCTGGCGTGCCGCTAGCTCTTTGGCTGTCATTCGACGGCGGACGCTTCAATCTTGTCCAGGCGTGGCGCCTTGCTGTTGCAACGGCGCTGGTCCTGACGCTGGGCTACTTCTTGCACCTCACGGCGAGTCACAAGATCAGCCAAGCTGATACCACTTAGAAATTCGTGAATCTGCAGGCTCAAATCGCACCACAGATGATGGGTCAGGCACGTGTCGCCGGAATGGCAATCGCCTTGGCCCTGGCATTTGGTGGCATCGACCGATTCGTTTACCGCATCGATCACCTGGGCGACCTGGATGCCCTGCATGTCGCGGGACAATTGGTAGCCGCCACCCGGGCCGCGAACGCTGGAAACCAGGTTGCTGCGGCGCAGCTTGGCGAACAGCTGTTCGAGGTAGGACAGGGAGATGCCTTGGCGCTCGGAGATATCGGCCAGGGACACGGGCCCGTGCTGCGCGTGCAACGCCAGGTCAAGCATGGCGGTCACGGCGTATCGGCCTTTTGTAGTCAGTCGCATGGACAGTTACCACGGAGTTCAGAATGGGGCGAGTATGCAATTCCCGAGTATTTAAGTCAACTTTAAGACCTAGTACTTTAGTCAGGATTACCCGCAAAAGAGCGCGCGAATGATAGCAGGCTCTGCGGCCTAATGGCACACCGGTTGACGGATGCCTGTGTAGGAGCTGCCGAAGGCTGCGATCTTTTGATCTTATGAAAGGCAAGATCAGAAGATCGCAGCCTTCGGCAGCTC